>JAEWDJ010000042.1 GCA_023390155.1 Actinomycetes bacterium
CGTCCCCCCGGGGGGGGGGGGGGGGGGGGCCCCCCCCCCCCCCCCGCTCGCTCCGCCCCGATCCGCTTCGCATTGGACTTAATTTAAGCTCTTGACAAAGCGGCGCCTCCTCGCGATGCTGACCTGCGACGGAACGACCAGACGTTCCGCGTGTCCGATCGAGGAGGATCGTGAAACGACAAGTCCTTGCCGCGCTGGTGACAGCCGCGGCCGTGGCGGCAACGGCCGTCCTACCCGTCACCGCGGCCAGCGCCGCGGCCCTCACCGCGACCGACTTCCTGAAGGCCAGCGGCAACGTCCTCAAGAAGGCCTCCGGCACCGGATCGACCGTGAACCTGCGCGGCACGAACATCGGCGGCTGGCTCACCCAGGAGGACTGGATGTCGCCGCTCGGCGAGTTCGCCGCCGATCGCAGCGGCTGGACGGCGACCGCGTCGGCCGGCACCCCGGGCAACGCGCTCGACGGCTCCGGCAGCAGCCGGTGGACCACCGGCGCGAACCAGGCCGGCGGCGAGTGGATCCGGCTCGACCTCGGGGCCAGCACGCTCTTCAACCGGCTCACCGTCGACAACACGGCCAACGCCGGCCAGTGGCCGCGCGCGCTGACCGTCGAGACCTCGGCCAACGGCACGACATGGACGAGCGTCGCCGCTCAGGCCGGAGCGGACGGGCTCACCACGGTCAAGTTCAGCCCGCAGGTCGCCCGCTACGTGCGCGTGTCGCAGACCGGAACGGCGGCGACGCCCTGGTCCGTCGGCGAGATCAACCTCTACAGCGATCCGGTGCTCTTCAACGGGACGCACACGGCGACCGCTTCCGCGAGCGCCGCGGGCACGACGGCGCAGATGGTGCTCGACGGGAACACCTCCACGGTCTGGCAGACGGGCGCCGCGCAGACCCCGGGCCAGAGCCTGACGATCGACCTCGGCCGCAACGTGGACATGGACAAGGTCCTGTTCGACGCCGGCGCGGCGACCGCCAACGACTACCCCCGCATCTACGACGTGTTCACCTCGTACGACAACACGAACTGGACCCAGGTGGCGAGCGGCTACGGCTCCAACCGGGTGGTCCAGGCCGACTTCCAGGGCTCGAAGAACGGGCGCTACCTGCGGATCGTCTCCAACGGGACGTCGAGCCAGTGGTGGTCCGTCGCGGAGGTCGCGATCTCGAGCGGCACCTCCCTCGATCGCGGCGGCTGGGCCGTCAGCTCGTCCGTCGGCGCCACCCCCGGCAACATGATCGACGGGAGCACCGCGACGCGCTGGACGACCGGGGTTGCGCAGGCCGCCGGGCAGTCGGTCACCGTCGACATGGGCGCGCTCGTCACCCTGAACAACGTCACGACCGATACGGCCAAGAACACGACCGACGAGGACGACTGGGCCCGCGGCTACACACTGCAGCTCTCGCGGGACGGCTCCACCTGGGGCACGGTCGCCAGCGGCGTCGGCACGCGCAAGGCGACCACGATCGGCTTCACCGCCCAGGCGGCGCGCTACTTCCGCCTGACCCAGACCGGCTCGGCCGGCAACTGGTGGTCGATCGGCGAGCTCACCGCCGGCCTCTACAACGACGACTACTCGCTCACGAACACCATGACCTCCCGCTTCGGCGCCGCCACGACCGCCTCGGTCGTCGCGACCCACCAGGACACCTGGTTCACCGCGAGCGACTTGGACGCCATCCAGGCCACCGGGATGAACTTCATCCGCGTGCCCATCGGCTGGAACGTGTTCCTCAACCTCGACGGCACCTGGAAGTCGAACCCGTGGACGAAGATCGACTGGGTCGTCAGCCAGGCGGCCGCGCGCGGGATCTACGTGCTCATCGACCTCCACACCGTCCCCGGCGGCGGATGCCCCTGGGGCTCCTGCGGCCGCATCGGCCCGAACCCGAACGGGTTCTGGGGGAGCGCGACGGCTCAGAACTGGGTCGAGGACATCTGGAAGAAGATCGCGACGCGCTACGTCGGCAACCCCGCCGTGGCCGGCTACGACCTCATCAACGAGCCGCTGATCGACTACGACGAGGACGCCGCCGACGTCGCCCAGAAGAGCGACTACTACGACCGCCTCTACGACGCCGTCCGCGCGATCGACGCCGACCACACGATCTTCCTCGGGGCGTTCTTCGGCCTCGACAAGCTCGCGTCGCCGTCGACCTACGGCTGGACCAACGTGGTCTACGAGTACCACCCGTACGACATGCCGAACTCGAAGGACTGGACGGCGCAGAACCAGCTCGTCACCAACGAGCTCGGCGGGTTGCCGGCGAAGCTGTCCAACCCGGGCGTGCCCATCCTGTACGGCGAGTACTCCCTCTATTACAACGACGACGTCTGGGCGCGCTTCATGGCCGGGCTCAACGCGTCGAACGTGTCGTGGTCGAACTGGTCGTACAAGGTCAAGGGATCGGCGGAGGACGGCTTCGCCTACTGGGGCCTCTACTACGACGACCGCAAGCCGGTCCCGGTGATCAACAGCGACGACGCGGCGACGTTCCAGTCGAAGCTCGCCCAGTTCGGCACGGCGAACTTCACCCAGAACACCCGGTTCGTGGCGACCATCGCGAAGTACGCGGGCGGCCTCTCCACATTCTCCCCGGTCGCGATCAGCCACACGGGATGGACGGCCACGGCCTCCACGACCGCGGCGGGCTCGTCCGCCGCAGCCGGCATCGACGGCGCGAACGGCACGTCGTGGCAGAGCGGGCAGGCGATGGCCGGCGGGGAGTGGTACCGCATCGACCTCGGCGCGAACCGCACCGTCGCGATGGTGACGGTGCAGACGGCCAGCGGGTCGAAGTGGGACTACCCGCGCGGCTTCACGGTGGAGACCTCGCTCGACGGCTCGACCTGGTCCACCGCGGCCACGGGCATCGCGTACGGCTGGAAGCGGCCGATCTCGATTACACCGACGACGGCGCGCTACCTGCGGATCACCCAGACCGGTGTGGCCCCGCAGTGGTGGACGATCGACGAGGTCACCGTCTACTCGTCCTACTGAGCGCGTGACCGGCAGGGGGCCGCCGATCCGGCGGCCCCCTGTCGCGCGCCCAGGGCCGTGCGGATGGGGCTTGCGACGGCCTGGTTCATGCCTTATTCTAAGACTTAGACAAAGAACGAAGGAGTTCGATGATCGACCAGACCCCGCCGCAGCCCGACCCTGCGGCCTTCCCCGCCGGCTTCCTCTGGGGCGTCGCCACGGCGGCCTACCAGATCGAGGGCGCCGCGGCCGAGGGCGGTCGGGGCCCGAGCATCTGGGACACGTTCAGCCACACGCGCGGCCTCACCCGCCACGGCGACACCGGCGACACCGCCTGCGACCACTACCACCGGCTCGAGGGCGACCTCGACCTGATCGCCTCCCTCGGGCTCGGCGCCTACCGCTTCTCCCTGTCGTGGGCGCGTCTCCAGCCGAACGGCCGCGGGCCGCTGAATCCGGAGGGCGTCGCCTTCTACCGCCGGATGCTGACCGGACTCGCCGAACGCGGCATCACGCCGTTCGTGACGCTGTACCACTGGGACCTCCCGCAGCCCCTCGAAGACCTCGGCGGCTGGCCGGAGCGCGACACGGCCCTCCGTTTCGAGGAGTTCGCCGCCCGCGTCGCCGAGGCGCTCGGCGACCTCGCGGACGACTGGATCACGCTCAACGAGCCCTGGTGCTCCGCCTTCCTCGGCTACGGTTACGGCGCTCACGCGCCGGGGCTCCGCGATCTGCGGAAGGCCACGGCGGCCGCCCACCACCTGAACCTGGCCCACGGTCTGGCCTTGCGCGCCCTGCGGTCGGCGCTCCCGGGCGCCCGCGTCGGGGTGACGGACATCGTCACCGACATCGTGGCGGGCGACGGGCCGGACGACCCTTCGGCGGCTGAGCGGCTCGACGCCGTGAGCAACCGGGTCTTCCTCGACCCGGTGTACCGCGGGGAGTACGGCGACGGCGTCCACGCGCTCCTCGACCCCCACGGCCTGGTCGACGTCATCCGGGAGGGCGACCTCGCCCTCATCGCGGCGCCCGTCGACTTCGTCGGGCTCAACCACTATCAGCGGGTGATCGCCACGGCCGATCCCGCCACCCCGTTCGGCGTGCGGGAGACCGCGGCCGAGCCGGCCACCACCTCCTTCGGCTGGTCGGTCATCCCGGACTCCCTGCACGCGGTGCTGCTGCGCATCGCCCGCGACTACTCGCCGCTGCCGGTCTACATCACCGAGAGCGGCGCCAGCTTCGACGACTACGTCGACCCCGAGGGCGGCGTGGACGACACCGAACGCGTCGCCTACCTGGCCGGCTATTTCGCCGCCGCCGCCCGCGCGATCGCCGACGGGGTCGACCTGCGCGGCTACTTCGTCTGGTCGCTCCTCGACAACTTCGAATGGGCGGAGGGGTATTCCAAGCGGTTCGGGATCGTCTACGTCGACTACCGCACCCAGGAGCGCATCCCCAAGCTCAGCGCCCGCTGGTACCGCGACCTCGTGTCGCAGCACGCCCGCACCACCGCACGACCCGTCACCACCGCACCGCACACCTCCACCACCCTGCACACACCCGAAAGGAAATCTCGATGAAGAGAATGCGCTGGCTCGCCCTGGGCACCGCCGCCCTGGCCGCCGCCACCCTCGCCGGCTGCTCCTCCTCCGGCTCCTCCGGAGACGGCACCGCCGGCAAAGACCTCACGGTCTGGGTCATGGGAGACAGCTCCGCCCACTTCGACGCGCTGGTCAAGCCGTTCGAGGAGAAGACCGGGATCGACGTCAAGACCGTCGCGATCCCGTGGGACAACGTCGACCAGAAGTTCACCACCGCCGTCGCCTCCGGCAGCGGCCCCGACGTGCTGCAGATCGGCCTGTCGAAGCTGCGCACCTACGCCGACAGCGGCGCCCTGCTCACCCTCGACGACGCCGCCCTCGGCGACTACGACAACCTCGCCGCGGCGAACTTCGTCGACGGGGTGGCGGGCGACGCGACCGCGGTCAGCGGCAAGGTCGTCTCGGTCCCGTGGGTGTCCGACACCCGGGTGCTGTTCTACCGCAGCGACATCCTGCAGAGCGCGGGCATCGACGCACCGCCCGCGACCTGGGACGAGCTGCGTGCCGACGCGAAGACCCTCGCCGCCCGCGGCGACGGCCAGTACGGCTACTACATCCCGCAGTGGGACAGCGCCCTCCCGGTCATCATGACCTGGGACCAGGGCGGCGAGGTCGTCGACTCGAAGGGCGCCATCGACTTCGACACCCCCGAGTTCGACAAGGCGGTCGACCTCTACACCGGGCTGTACGCCGACAAGAGCGTCCCGACGAACAGCGACTTCGACCAGACGCAGGGCTTCGTCACCGGCACCACCCCGATGCTCGTGAGCGGACCCTACCTGGCCGCCGCGATCGACCAGGCCGCACCGGAGCTGAAGGGCAAGTGGAACGTGACCACCGTCCCCGCCGCCGACGACGACACCTCCCTCCTGGCCGGCTCGAACCTGGGCGTCTGGGGCTCGACGAAGAACAAGGCGGGCGCGCTCCAGCTGCTCGACTTCCTCTCCCAGCCCGATGTTCAGGTGAAGTGGTTCGAGTCGGACGGGCAGCTGCCCACCGTGAAGAAGGCGCTCGAGGACGAGAAGCTCGCCTCCGATCCGCTCGTCGCGGTCTACACGAAGCAGCTCGCCTCCTCCCGGCTGCTCCCGCTGGTGCCCAACTGGGACGGCGAGACCGGCAAGGCGCTCCTCGATTCGCTCAACTCGATCGTGCTGACCGGCGCGAACCGCGACGACGCGCTGCAGACCCTGTTCACCACGACCGCCGGAACCTCGGCGAAATGAGACCCGGTGGTGCGCGGCGGCAGCGGTCGCCGCGCATCACCGACCATGAGGCCATGAAGACCCGACTCATCCCGTACACCTTCGTCACCCCGGCGATGCTGCTCCTGATCGCCTTCGGCATCCTGCCGATCGCGGTCGCGCTGCTGGTCAGCTTCACCGACATGAACCTCGCCGGCCTCGGCGACTGGTCGCGCATCCAGTTCGTCGGCGGCGAGAACTACGCCGCGCTGTTCGCCGACCCCGGCTTCTGGCAGGCGCTCGGCAACACGGCCCTGTTCGCCCTGATCGGCGTGCCGAGCGTGATCATTCTGTCGCTCGTGATCGCCCTCGCTCTGAACCGCTCGCAGGGCCGCTTCTTCCGAGCGCTCCGCTCCTTCTACTTCGTGCCGGCGATCACCGCGATCGTCGCGGTCGCGCTGGTGTGGGGGTACCTCTACAACACGCAGTTCGGGCTCTTCAACTACCTGCTCTCGCTCGTCGGGCTCCCGCCGGTGCCCTGGCTCTCCGACCCGACCGTCGTGAAGTTCTCGGTCGTGCTGGTCGCCGTGTGGCGCGGGCTCGG
This sequence comes from Actinomycetes bacterium, assembly GCA_023390155.1. Taxonomy (GTDB): domain Bacteria; phylum Actinomycetota; class Actinomycetes; order Actinomycetales; family Microbacteriaceae; genus Leifsonia. The sequence continues at coordinate 6,374 of JAEWDJ010000042.1, forward strand.
GCTCAACGTGATCATCTTCCTCGCCGCGCTCCAGGGCGTGCCGAAGGAGTATCTGGAGGCGGCGGCGATCGACGGCGCCTCCGGCGTGCGGCGCACTTGGTCGATCGTCATCCCGCTGCTGCGGTTCGCGATCTTCTTCGTGACGATCACCACCGTGATCGCCTGGCTGCAGTTCTTCGACGAGCCGTTCGTGCTCACGAAGGGCGGACCGCTCGGCGCCTCCACCTCGATCGCGCTCTTCCTCTATCAGAAGGGTTTCTCGTCGAGCCAGTTCGGCTACGCCAGCGCCGGCTCGGTCGTCCTGGTCGCGATCATCGCGATCATCACCGTCGTCCAGCTGCGCCTGAGGAGGTCCGATGTCGACTACTGAGC
>JAEWDJ010000096.1 GCA_023390155.1 Actinomycetes bacterium
TCGCTGATGCGGGCCGTCACCGTGCCCGAGCCGGGCGACGCGGACGTCCTCCGGCTCGCCGAGGTGCCCGATCCGGTCGCGGGCCCCGGCGAGGTCGTCATCCGGGTGGCGGCCGCGGGCGTCAACGGCGCCGATCTCAGCCAGCGGCGCGGGTTCTACCCGTCGCCGCCGGGCGCGCCCGCGTGGCCGGGCCTCGAGGCGTCCGGAACGATCCTGTCCGTCGGACCCGGGGTCGACCGCTGGCATGCCGGCGACCGGGTCTGCGCGCTCCTGCCCGGGGGCGGGTACGCCGAGCAGGTCGCGGTGGATGCCGGGCTGGTCCTCCCCGTCCCGGAGGGCGTCGATCTCGTGGAGGCCGCCGGCCTGCCCGAGGCGGTCGCCACGGTCTGGTCGAACGTCTTCGACCTCGGGCGGCTGACCGCCGGCGAGACCCTGCTGGTGCACGGCGGGTCGAGCGGCATCGGCAGCACGGCCATCCAGCTCGGCAGGGCGTTCGGAGCGCGGGTCATCGCGACGGCCGGCAGCCCCACGAAGACGGAGTTCTGCCGCGAGCTCGGTGCCGAGGCCGCGGTCGACTACCGCGAGCAGGACTTCGTGGAGGCCGTGCGCGCGTTCACCGACGGCCGCGGCGCCGACGTCGTCCTCGACATCGTGGGCGGCTCCTACATCGCCCGCGACCTCGACGCCCTCGCGGTGGGAGGCCGCATCATGGCGATCGCCACCCGGGAGAGCTCCCCGGCCGCCGTCGACATCGGCCTCCTGATGCGCAAGCGCGCGCTCCTCCACGGGACGACGCTGCGTGCTCGCCCGCTCGAGGAGCGCCGACGGATCATCGCGGCGGTGGAGGAACGGGTGTGGCCACTGCTCAGCGACGGCCGGCTGCGTCCGGTGGTGGACTCGGTGTTCCCGCTGGCGGACGCCGCTCAGGCGCATCGCCGGATGGAGTCCTCCGCCCACCGCGGGAAGATCCTGCTGAGCGCCGGATGACGGCATCCGTGGCGGCGGCCGCGGCGGCGCCCAGCGCATAGGCGATCAGGTCGGAGACCTGGAAGGTGCTGCCGACGACGAGCGCCGCGCCCGGCACGCTGCGGGACAGCGCGGCCGGCACCGGAGTCAGCTGGAGCAGCTCGATCGCCCAGCAGACGGCGACGGCCGCGCCCGCGACCACCGGTGCCGAGGCCGCGGGAGCCGCGACGGCGATCAGGAGGAAGACGAGCACGGCGTAGAGCGCGTCGCCGACGAAGCCCCCGACGTCCCCCGGCGCCCCGGCGTGCACGACGAGCCCGGCCGCAATCACGACGACGGCGGCCACGAGCAGGAGGAGGCGGCGCATCCTCCGACGCTACGGAATCCCCTGCCGCCCGGGCATCCCCCTCGCGGATGATCCCGCGCGCCGCAGGTGGGAGGATCGAAGCATGACCGACGCCGCATCCCCCGCCCCGTCCGACGCCGCCCTCCTGGCCCTGCCGAAGGCGGAGCTGCACCTGCACATCGAGGGGACGCTGGAGCCCGACCTCGCCTTCGAGCTCGCCGCCCGCAACGGCATCTCGCTCCCCTATGCCTCGGTCGACGAGCTGGCGGCGCAGTACGAGTTCGAGGACCTGCAGTCGTTCCTCGACCTCTACTACGCGACGATGGACGTGCTGCGCACGGCGGACGACTTCGCCGAGCTGACCCGCCGGTATCTCCGGCGCGCGTCGACGCAGGGCGTGCGCCACGTCGAGCTCTTCTTCGACCCGCAGGCGCACGTCGCCCGGGGAGTGCGGATCGAGGAGGTCGTGGACGGCATCGGCGCGGCCCTCGACGAGGCGGAGCGCGATCTCGGCATCACGAGCGGGCTCATCCTGTGCTTCCTGCGCGACGAGCCGGTCGAGTCGGCCGAGCGCATCCTGAACGCGGGCCTGACCCGCACCGACCGGATCATCGGCGTCGGCCTCGACTCGGCGGAGGTCGGCTACCCGCCCTCGCTTTTCGAGGGCGTCTACCGCCGCGCCCGGGAGGCGGGGCTCCGCGTCGTCGCGCACGCCGGCGAGGAGGGCCCGGCCGGCTATGTCGTGGAGGCCCTCGACCTGCTCGGCGTGGAGCGCGTCGACCACGGCATCCGCTCGATCGAGGATCCCGCGCTCCTGGAGCGCCTGGCCGCCGAGCGGATCGCGCTCACGGTCTGCCCGCTGTCGAACCTGCGGCTGCGGGCGGTGCCGGTGCTCGCCGACCACCCCCTGCACCGGCTGGACGAGGCCGGGGTGCGGGTGACGATCAACTCCGACGACCCGGCGTACTTCGGCGGCTACGTCGGCGACAACTTCATCGCCGTGCGCGATGCCCTCGGACTGACGGCCGATCAGGCCGCCCGCTACGCCCGCAACTCCATCGAGGCCTCCTTCGCCGGCGACGCGCGCAAGGCCGAGCTGCTCCAGGAGCTGGAGGCGTGGCGCGGATGAGTGCGACGCAGCCGCGCTCGCTGACCCTCTCCGACGGACGCCGCGTCCGCTACTTCGACACCGGCGGCGAGCCCGATGCGCCCGTGCTCGTGTGGCACCACGGCACCCCGCAGACCGGAGCGGTCATCGAGCCGATCGCCGTGGCGGCCGCGGCACGCGGCCTGCGGGTGGTCTCGTGCGCGCGTCCCGGC
>JAEWDJ010000126.1 GCA_023390155.1 Actinomycetes bacterium
TGTCCCCACCGTCTACGACGTCGCCACCCACGCCGGCGTGTCCATCGCGACGGTCTCGCGCGTCTTCCGGCAGCCCGACACGGTGAAGGAGGCGACCCGCGAGCGCGTGCTGGCCTCCGTGGAGGCGCTCGGCTACGTGCCGAGCGGTGCCGCCCGCGGTCTCGCGGCCCGGCGCACCGGCGTGATCGGCCTGTTCTTCCCCGGCCTCGACGCGATGGACGCCGACGCCGGGCGGGAGCTCGAGGAGGGCGACGACGGCTCCGCCGCGATCATCCGCGACGTCGGCGGCTCGACCGACACGCGGGCCGGCGACCTGTACTTCGACGAGGTGCTGCGCGGCAGCGAGGTCGAGGCCTGGCGGTGCGGCTTCGTGCTGATGGTGGGCGTCGGCCGCGGCGCGACCGCCCACGACACCCTCGTCGACATGGCCGGCCGCGTCGACGGCCTCATCGTGTTGGCCGGAAGCGTGCCCGACGACGAGATCGGGCGCCTGGCCCGGCGCCTCCCCGTCGTCGTCATGGCCGGCCGCCGTCACGGCGACGAGCTCGACCACGTCTCGGTCAGCAACGCCGAGGGGATGCGCGCGCTCGTCGGCCACCTGCTCGACGACCTCGGCGTGCGCGAGGTCGCGTACGTCGCGGGCAGCGACGACTCCCCCGACGACGCCGAGCGCTGGCAGGGCTTCCGGGAGGCGCTCGCCGAGCGCGGGCTCGCCGCCCCCGACGCCCCCGACCACCGCGGCGACTTCACCCGGGAGGGCGGGCGCCGGGCGGGCCGGGAGATCATCGCGCGCGACTCCCTCCCCCGCGCCGTCGTGTGCGCGAACGACCAGATGGCCCTCGGCGTCATCGACGCGGCGCGCATCGGCGGCGTCGACGTGCCGGGCGACCTCATCGTCACCGGTTTCGACGGCATCGACGCCGGCCGGCTCTCCACCCCGCGGCTCACCACCGTGAAACAGCCGATGGAGGAGGTCGGCCGCGCCGCCGTCCAGACCCTCGTCCGCCGCCTGACCGAGCCGGACCGCCCCGCCGCCTCCGTCCGCCTCCCCGTCCAGGTCTACCTCCGCGAATCCTCCGAACCGGCCTGACCCGTTGCCCGCCCGACCCGGCGCTGCGAGGCGGCGCAAAGTCGGGCGCGAACCGTCGAGGAGGCGCAATGTGCGCCGCCTCGCGGCCGGATCGCGCGGAGTGAGGTGGGGCCGGGCGGGGACGCTTGGGGTACACGGGGTTGAAAATGAAAATGTATGCGCATACAGTCGAGGTGCAACGACCCCAGAGAAGGTGGCAATGACGCACTCACGACCCCCCGGCGCCCGGCGCCGTCGGCGACTCGGCGCCCTCGCGGCGCTCGCCGCGGCAGCCCTGGCGCTGTCCGGCTGCAGCATCAAGATCACGAGCCAGCAGGATCCGTCCATCCCGGCGGACACCATGCTGCTGGCGGCGGACAAGGGCACTCCGATGATGGAGCGCAACTTCAACCCGTACCTCGTGAACAAGCGGGCGGCCTCCTCCTACATCTACGAACCGCTCGTCGTCATCAACGTGCTCGACGGCACAGGCACCCCCTGGCTGGCCTCGAAGGTCGAGCAGCCGGACGCGCGCACGATCGACTACACGATCCGCGACGGCGTGAAGTGGTCCGACGGCGAGCCGTTCACCGTCGACGACGTGGTGTTCACGCTGAACCTCATCAAGAAGTTCCCCACCCTCGACCTCAAGGGCGCCTGGCAGCACATCGACTCGCTCGACGTGAAGGGCGACCACCTCGTCATCCATCTCAAGGAGGACGACGCTCCGGCGCAGGACATCATCTCCCAGACGCTCATCGTCCCCGAGCACATCTGGAAGGACGTGAAGAGCCCGGACACCTGGCGCGACCCGAACCCGGTCGGCACCGGTCCGTACACGCTGGGCAACTTCACCTCGCAGCAGTACACGATGGACAAGTTCGAGGACTACTGGCAGGCCGACAAGGTCGAGGTGAAGCACCTCGTCCTCCCCGCCGCCACGAACGAGCTCGACATTGCCACCAAGGGCTTCGACTGGGCCTACGCCTTCATGAGCGACGTGCAGGGCACCTGGGTCGACGCGAACCCGCACAACAAGTACTGGTTCCCGCCGGGCGGGATCATCGGCCTCATGCCGAACTTCACGGTCAAGCCGTTCGACGACCTGAACGTCCGCCGCGGCATCGCGCTGGCGCTCGACCGTGCCAAGATCGCCGACTCCGCCACCGAGGGCTACATGCAGCCGGCGGGACAGACGGGGCTCATCCTCCCGAACCAGGAGAAGGAGCTCGACCCGAGCATCCCCGACGGCGGCCTGATCAAGCAGGACACCACCGGCGCCCTGGCAGCGTTCGCCGAGGCCGGGTACACCCAGAAGGACGGCAAGCTCGTCGGCCCCGACGGCAAGCAGTTCTCGTTCTCCATCACGACGGCGAACGGCTACTCGGACTGGCTGCGCGCCGTGCAGGAGGTCCGCAAGGAGCTGGGCGCGCTCGGCATCGACGTGCAGATCAAGCAGCCGCAGCCGCCGGGCTACCAGCAGGCCATCCAGAACGGCGACTTCCAGGTCGCGATGGGCGGGATGGGCGCGGGCGTCGTCTTCCAGGCGTTCAACGCCACGCTGTCGAGCGAGTTCGCCACCCCCATCGGCAAGGCCACGGCCTCCAACTTCGGCCGGTACACGAACCCGCAGGCGGACGCGCTGCTCGCCGAGTACAAGACCACGGTCGACGAGTCGCGGCGGCTGGAGCTCAGCCACGAGCTGCAGCGGATCGTCTACGACGACCTCCCCGTCATCTCGATGTACTACGGCGGGCTCTGGGGCCTCTACAACGACGCGAAGTTCACCGGCTGGCCGGACGCGGACGATCCGTACGCCCCGCCGCA
>JAEWDJ010000176.1 GCA_023390155.1 Actinomycetes bacterium
TCTGCGAGCGAGCGGGACGAGCCGACCGCGTCGATCGCGATGTCGACCGGGCCGCCGTCGCGCTCGAGGGCGGCCAGCGGGTCCGCCGCCGACGGGTCGATCGTGGGCACGCCCATCCCGGCGATCAGGGCGCGGCGCGCGGGGCTGATCTCGGTGACGTGGATGCCCGGCACGCCGAGCGCGGTGAGCGCGAGCACCAGCGACTGCCCGATCGGGCCGCCGCCCAGGACGAGCACGCGCGATCCGGCGGTCACGCCGGCGCGGCGGATGGCGTGCAGGGCGACGGCGGTCGGCTCCACCAGGGCGCCGTGCTCGAGCGGCATCCCGTCGGGCAGGCGCAGCACGTTGACCGCGGGGACGATCACGTAGTCGGCGAACGAGGCGGTGCGCGAGGGGTCGACGCCGATCACCGACTTGCCGGGCGAGTGCTGCTCCCGGTCGGCGAACACGGCGCGGTCCTCCGCGGGCAGCACGACGGGGTTGAAGGTGACCGCGTCCCCGGCCGCGAGCCCCGCCGGGGACTCTCCCGGCCCGAACGCCTCGATGACGCCGGACGACTCGTGGCCCATGATCTGCCCGATCGAGCGCCGGCCGTTGTCGCCGGTGTAGCCGTGGATGTCGGAGCCGCAGATGCCGGTGTAGGCGACGCGGATGAGGACCTCCCCGCTCCCGAGCGCCGGTATCGGCCGATCCGCGAGCGCCAAGCGCCCGAACTCCTCCAGGACCAGTGTCCGCACTGTCGGTTCCTCTCGTCTCGCGTCGTCGCGCGCCGCCGGCGCAGTCGCGTCGCGCTGTCACCGCCGGGCGAGCACGACCCTAGCAGAGAGTTCACTTGGTTGATAGTCAGTTCTGTATTTCGAACTTTGGCGGCGGCGAGCACTGGATTCTCCCGCATCTGGGCCGCTAGAGTTCACGATCATGAGTGAAAGATCACCATCGAGAACCGCAACGGCGCGGATCGCGCGCACCGAGGTCTTTCCGATCAACCTGCCCGCCACCCCCGCGCAGGTGGAGGCCGGCTACTTCCACCGCTACGTCGTCGTGCGCATGACCACGACCGACGGCGTGCGGGGTCACAGCTTCGCCGGGCCGGTCGACCGGTCGGTGTGGCCGCTGGTCGTCGAGGCGACCGAGGGGGCCGCGATCGACGACATCGACGGGATGCTCCGCCGCGGCCTCGACCGGGGCCACGGAGCCGAGCACGCCGCGTGGGACGCCCTGGGCAAGACGCTCGGCGTGCCCGTGCACGCTCTGCTGGGCGGCGCCCGCAGCACCGACCTGCAGGCGTACCTCACCGTGGTGTGGCCGGGCGACGCCTCCCAGTCGCACGTGAGCGCGGCCGAGGTCGTCGACACGATCCTCGGCTACGAGGCCGCCGGTTTCCGCGGGATCAAGATCCGCGCCTGGCGCGAGCCGGGCGCGATCGCCCCGCTGTGCGCGGCCGTCCTCGCCCAGACGCAGCCGGGCTTCACCCTGATGGTCGACCGCACGGCCCACGTGTCGGGCGAGACCTGGAGCATCGACCGCGCTCTGGCCGAGGGGCGCGAGCTGCAGGAGGCCGGCGTCCGCTGGCTCGAGGAGCCGCTCGACCGCTACGACCTGGCGGGCCAGGCCCGGCTCGCCGACGAGCTGGACCTGCAGATCGTCGGCGGCGAGGGCTACACCGCGCCCGCGGAGTTCGCCGCGGCCCTCGTCGCCGGCAGCTTCGACGTCATCCAGCCCGACCCGGCCATCGCCAACGGCATCCTCCACACCATGCGGGTCGCGGCCATGGCTGAGGCGCTGGGGATCCCCGTCTGCCTGCACGGCACCGGCGGCCTCCGGCTGCCCGGCTGGCTCCAGGCGGCGGCCCTGATCGGACCGGAGTGGCAGGAGCTCGCCATCGTGCCCCCCGGCCTGCACCCCGACGAGGCCTGGAGCCTGAACGACACCGTGCTCCGCGCCGCTCCGTGGAGCATCCGCGACGGCCGGATCACCGTGCCGACGGGCCCCGGCCTCGGTCTCGATGTCGATGACGCGGCGCTCGACCGCTACCGGACGAGCTGAGACCGCGTGGAGATCCGGCTCGCCCGGCTGACGGTCGAGCACACGGGCGAGCCGGTCGGCGTCGACGTGCGCCCCCGGTTCGGCTGGATGCTCGACGACGGCGGCCGCGGCCTCCCCGCGCTCGGCTGGCTGCTCGAGCTCACCGCCCCGGACGGGCGGGTCGTCTGGAGCACGCAGGGCGCACCGGGGCCGGGCGGTGTCGACGTCGAGTACGACGGACCGCCGCTCGCCCCGCTGACGCGCTACGGCTGGCGCGTCGCCGTGCGCACGGCCGGCGGCACGGCCCGGGCGACGTCGTCGTTCGTCACCGGGCTGCTCGACGACGACTGGCGGGAGGCCCGGTGGATCGCCCACCCGACCCCGTCCGGCGCCGCACCCCTGCTGCGGCGGGAATTCACCCTGGACCGCCGGCCCGCAGCGGCCTATCTGGTCGTGGGGGCCGGCGGCTACGTGCGCCCCGAGCTCAACGGCCGCGGCCTCCCCGGCTTCGACCTCGCCCCGGGGTTCACCGACTACGACGTGACCGCCCAGTACGTGGTGGCCGACGTCACCGACCGCCTGGTGCCGGGCCGGAACGCCCTGGGCGTCGAGCTGGGCCGCGGGTTCTACGGGATGGCGTCGCGCTCGACCTGGAACTGGGAGACCGCCCCCTGGCACGACGAGCCCTGCGTCCGCGCGCTCGTCGTCGCCGACGGCGATGTCGTCCTGCGCACCGACGAGCGGTGGCGGGCGATCGACGGCCCCACCCGCTTCGACGACCTGTACGCCGGGGAGGACTTCGACGCGCGCCTCGATCGGCCGGGTTTCTCGTCGGCCGGCTTCGACGACGCCGGCTGGCCGGCGGCCGCGCCAGCCGCGGGACCGCGCGGGCGGCCGGTGCATCAGCGCCAGCCCCCGATCGCCGTGCAGGAGGTCATCGCCCCCGAGCGCGTGGAGCAGACGGGCGAGGGACGCTGGCTCGTCACGTTCCCCCGGGTGATCGCCGGACGGGTGGTGGTGGAGGCCGACGGCCCCGCGGGCGAGACGATCACGGTCCGCGCCGGCGAGCGGCTGCTGCCCGACGGCCGGCCCGACGCCGAGGACCCGGCCGGCTACTACGCGGGGCGGTTCCAGCTGAACCGGGTGACCCTGGCCGGCTCCCCGCTCCGGTGGACCCAGCGGTTCGGCTACCAGGGCTTCCGCTACGTCGAGGTGGAGGCGTCCCGCGAGCCGGTCGTGCGCGCGGAGCTGCTGCACACCACGGCTGAGCGGACCGGCCGGTTCCGCTGTTCCAGCGCGCTGCTGAACCGGGTGCACGATCTCACCGTCGACACCGTGCTGAACAACCTCCACGGCCTGCCGACGGACACCCCGATGTACGAGAAGAACGGCTGGACCGGCGACGGCATGCTCGGCGCGGGCCTCATGCTGACGAACCTCGACACCCACGAGCTCCTCGCCAAGTGGAGCGCCGACATCGCCGCCTCCCGGCACGGCGCGGGGGCGCCCGAGGTGATCGCCCCGCACGGCGGCTGGACGATGGACTGGACCCCCGCGCCCACCTGGCACGCCGCGCTGCTGTTCGTGCCGTGGGAGCTCTACCGCCACCGCGGCGACACCCGCGTGCTGGCGGACGTGTGGCCGGA
>JAEWDJ010000177.1 GCA_023390155.1 Actinomycetes bacterium
TCGCGCACGCCGCCCTCCCCGGCCGCGCCGCCGGCGAGGGCGTCCGCCACCAGGCGGACGTAGCCCTCGCCGAGCGACGCGGGGTCGCTCCGATCCCGGTCGCAATCGGTGATCGAGTCGCCGGCGAACACGAATCGGGCGGGGTGAGACATGGTGCTCCTTCTGCTCGTTACTTCTTCACGGTGTACCGGAAGACGTCGTGCCGCAGCACGTCTCCCGAGACCTTCACCACGGTGATGCGGTGCTCGCCGTCACGCAGCCCGTCGACGCTGAACAGCGTCCGCCCGGTGCGCCGGGTGTCGGAGCGGGTGTCGACGGTCGTGGCGAGCTTGCCGTCGATGTAGACCGCGGCCGCGCCCTGGTCGGGGGCGGTGGCGCCGACCCACGAGACCCCGGTGCCGCGGAAGACGAGATCGACGCGGTCGCCGTTCTTCGTCGTGGCGTGGATGTCGTCGTGCGCATCCCCGCGGAACTGGAAGCCGAGCGACGCGGTGCCGTTCGGCAGGCCGGCCAGGTAGGCGGCGCTGAGCGTCGCGGTCGAGCCCGAGACGGTGTAGTCGGTCCCCTTGCGCAGAGCCGAGCCGTCGCGCACGATGCCCGCGAGCTCGCCGCCGTCGCGCAGCAGGCCGATGGCGAGGTCGGCCGGGGCCGCCTTGTCGAAGACGGCCGTGTCGGGCTGCAGCAGGGTCTCGAGCGTCACGTCCAGCTTGTCGAGCAGCATGAACTGGCCCGACTTCTTGACCACGCGGAGGGTGTGCGAGCCGTTCGGGAGGCCGCTGACGCTCCACACCGCCTGCTGCGACTGGCGCGGCTCGCCGGCCGCGCGACCGGTGCTCACCGTCTTCTGGAACTGCCCGTCGAGGTACACGTCGACGTCGCCCTGGGACGCGTCCAGCTCGGTCACGTAGTCGATGCCCGTGCCCGTGAAGGTGTACTGGAAGGCGGAGCCGTCGGCCTCCACGTAGTGCACGTCGTCCTTGTAGTCGCCGAGGCCGCGGCCTCCGCTCTGGCCCCAGGATCCCGAGTAGACGATGCCGGCGTCGCCGTCGTTGACCGCGACGACGCGGCCGGAGGCGGGAGGCGTCGGCACCTGACCGGACGCGGAGTCGCCCACCGCGACCTGCAGCGGCTGCGTGGTCGCGGGGACCTCGCGGCCGCCGTTGCGCGCCCACTCGCCGGTGTACGCCACGCGCTGGGCGTCGTCGTTCAGCGCGACCGTCGTGCCCTTCTTCGGTGTGAGCTTCAGCAGGCGCACGCCGTGGATCGGGACCGCCTCGCCGGTGAACGTCGTGTCGAAGGTGCCGAGGTCCTTGCCCGCCCAGAGGTCGCGCACGGTCGCCGCGCCGCTCAGGCCGAGGTCGGACCAGTTCGCGGTGATGTCCGCGTCGGTGCGGCCGAGGTTGAAGAGGGCGACGGTGTAGCTGCCGTCCGCGTTCGGCGCGTACCAGACCTGCTTGTCGGTCGCTGTCGAGACCGGCTGGGCCGGGGTGCCCGCCTGGTTGACGGCCACCACCTCCTTGTTGGTCAGCAGGTCGACGCCGAACTGGTCGAGCTTCGTCAGGTCGTTGCCGACGTACATCGGCGCGGCGGAGATGGCCCAGAGCGTGGTGGCCGTGCGGCGCTCGTCCTTGGTGAGGCCGTCCATCGTGCCGTTGCCGACGTCGAGCGAGTCGAAGTCGTTCCAGCCGCCGGGGCCGGCGTGCCGCCACCAGTCGGCGGCGCGGGGGAAGAGACGGGCGATGTTGTTCCACTCGGTGAGCGCGACGCCGGCGCAGTAGCACTCGACGTCCCACTCCACCCGCCACCCGTTCGCGTACTGCTTCCAGGTGTCCGCATAGTTGATGTCGAGCGCCCAGGAGAGCTCGAACCAGATGTTCTTCTTCTTGAGCGCCGACGACCAGGCGGCGACGTCGTCGCGGGCGTCGAGGGAGAGGTCGCTCACACCCGATCCCGGGGTGACGCTGTCGAACTTCAGGAAGTTCACGCCCCAGGCGGCCAGCTGGTCGACGATCGAGTCGACATACTTCTGCGCGCACGGGTTCGCGAAGTCGATGCGGTAGCCGATCCTCCAGTAGTCGGCCTGCTGCAGCGGCTGCTTGGCGATGTCGTGCGTGGTGCAGCCGGGCGCGTTCGCGATCGGGTACGCCTTCTCGTAGACCTCGGGCGAGATTCCGGGGATGAGGTAGAGCCCGAACTTCTGCCCGTTGGCGTGCACATGGTCGATGACCTTCGTGAGGCCCTGCGGGTAGAGCGTCGCGCTCGGGGTGGGCCGGCCGTTGGCGTCGACGCCGTCGTTCCAGCCCGAGTCGACGTTGATGTAGTCGTAGCCGGCCTTGCCGAGCTTCGCCTTCATCGCGTCGGACTGGGCGATGATCTGGTCGGCGGTGATCCACTTCGGGTTGCCCGTGTAGACCTGCATGCTGTAGCTGCTCCAGCCGAGGTAGGGCGTCTTCGCCCAGCTGTCGACCGCGGGCGCGGCGGGCGGCTGGATGGTCGGAGCGGCGGAGGGCGAGGCCGTCGGCTTCGGCGTGGCGGGCGGCTTCGGCGCCGCCTTCTCCGGTGCGGCGGTGCTCGTGGGCGCGGGCTCGGACGTCGGGTCCGCGGTGGGG
>JAEWDJ010000242.1 GCA_023390155.1 Actinomycetes bacterium
CAGGAGCAGTAGCTCGGGTCAGGCGGCGCCCTGGGCGGCCGGGCAGACCAGCCGGGTCGCGTCGCGCTGGCCTTCCGGGCGCAGCACGGTGTGCTCGGTCATCGGCCGCCCGCACATCGGGCACGGAGCGGCGGGCGAGCGGAGGTCCGGGCCCTCGGGATGCCCCGCGCCGAGCTGTGCGGGGCCGGCGACGCGGATGAGCTTCTCGTTCCAGCGCGCGTACCAGCGTGCAAAGCCACCAGCCATGTCTCCTCGATTCGTTAGGGCACTAACTAATAGTGTAGCGCGCTTGACCCTGACCCCGGGGTGCAGGTTTACGCTGTGGGCGGAGGCTCCCATGCAGATCAGCGAGCTCGCCGGCCGGGCGGGCGTGACCGTGAAGGCCGTGCGGTACTACGAGCAGCTCGGGCTCGTCGCCCCGGAGCGGCTGCCGAACGGCTACCGGGAGTACGGCGCCGACCAGCTGCGCGCCGTCCTCGAAATCCGCCGCCTGGCCGAGACCGGCATCCCGCCCGGCAAGGCCGCGCCCTTCATCGACTGCCTCGGCGCCGGGCACGCGCGCAGCGACGAGTGCCCGGCATCCGTCGACGCGTACCGCGTGGGCATCGCCGAGCTCGACGCCGCGATCGCCGAGCTCGAGCGCCGTCGCGCGCAGCTCGCGCACCGCCTCGCCGAGCGCGACCGGTCTCTCCCCGCGCCGGAGTGCGACTGCGGCGTCAATTCCAGGTGATCGACTGGAACGTGGCGCCTTCGGGGCCGATCGAGAGGATCGACCCCTGCACATCGACCTCGCCGGGCGTCGTCGAGTAGACATCGCCCGTCTCCCCCGTGGCGGGGATGCTGTAGTCGGCGTGGAAGTCGGCCGACCCCGAGGTGGAGGTCGTGACCGGCCAGCAGCCCGGCGTCAGGATGGTGCCCTGCGTGCAGTCGAAGTCCCACGCCCCGAACGACACCTGCGGGGCGGCGGTCAGCTCCCAGCGCACGTTGGTCCAGACCTCACCCTCCGCGGCCCCCGACTCGAGGCCGAACGAGCAGCCCTTCGGCTGCGCCCCTCCCGCCAGGCACGCGTTCACCCACGCGTTCGTCGCCGCGGTCGCCGACTCGACGCCGGCGGGCGTGAGCGTGCTGGAGGCACGAAGCTGCACGCCCTGGCCGAACGACGTGACGGCGGCGTCCGCACCGCTGATCGAGTAATAGGGACTGCTCCCGTCGACCGCGAGCGCGTACCGGCCGGGGAACGCGAGCAGCTGCCGAACCTCGCCCTTCCACTCGAGCTTCGCCCCGCCCACCGTGACCGTGAGCGGATCGTGGGTGCCCACCGCCACGGTGACGGTCGACATCGGCACGGGCGCCAGCTTCCACGCGTGGAGGCCGAACCAGGCGGCCGGTCCGTCGTCGCCGTGGCGAACCGCGAAGGTCGTGGTGGTCTTCTCGCCCGCGGCCGTCAGCTCGACATCGACGCGCACCTCGGTCGACCCCGTCGACCCCACCCGCAGGATGCGGAACGCGCTCACCTGCTGCGAGACGCCCGCGTACGCCTTGTCGGTGAGCAGCACCTGGTCGGCGTCGGGCTTGCGGCCCTCCAGCTTCATCGCCGCCTCGATCTCGCCGTGCTGCACGTCGGTGAGGTAGCGCGTGACCAGCGCCTCCGGGCGGGCCGACGAGCGGGCGGAGAAGTAGAGCACCAGCGTCGTCGCGCCCAGTCCGAGCACGAGCACCGTCCCGAGGGCGATCAGCCCGATCCACAGCGGCCTGCGTGACGTCATCCGGTCGTCCCCTCGCTCCCCACCCCGACCCCGCGGGTTGCAGGAATCATACCGAGGGATGACCCGGTCCCGACCCGGGGAGGATGCCCGCCGCGCGCCGCCCCGCTTGACTGGATGCATCGGCCGGGTCGGGGGGCCCGGCCGATTCCACGGGGGAAGCAGGGAGAAGATGATGACGACACTGGACCACCGCCTCACGGCCACCGCACCCGTCACGCGGGTCGGCGTGCCGGGTCGCCGGGCACGAGGGGTGCTCGCGGCCGTGGCGGAGAACGCCTACCTCCGGCTGTTCGCGGTCCTCGTCGTCGTCGCGGCCGGCGCCGCGCTGCTCACCGTCGGGATCGCGCTGGTGTTCGACGTGGTCGTGCCGCTGATCTTCGGCGACGAGCTGACCGCGCTGGCCGCGCTCTTCCCCCGCATTGGCGGGTAGGGACCGCCGCGGGCGAGCGGCCGGCTCAGCGCAACCGGAGGGTGACGCTGGGCCGGCCGAGCCCGCGCTCCAGCTCGTCCAGGGTCAGCCCGTGCTCGACCAGGATCGCCACCGGATAGAAGAAGGAATCGAGCCCGTGCGGGCCGCCGGACCCGAGAGCGCCGTCGCGCTCGAACGGCAGCGGATCACTCGCGGTGCGCGTCACCAGCGCGCCGTCGTCGCCGAGCTCGACCGACACGGACCGCAGCGACAGCCCGCCTTCGAGGTAGGCCCAGTTCATCGCCGGCAGCCGCACGTCGATCATCGCCCGGTACACGTCGCGGCGCTCGCTCAGCTCCGCCGCCACCGTGCCCACGGTCTCGCTGGCGCCGTGGAGCAGCATCCACCCGTTCATCGGGGCCGTCAGCACGAGCACGCCGTCACCCTCGCCGCGATGCGGGTTCTCCGCCCACGCGAAGCCGTCGTCGAGCACCTCCGCCTCGAGCTCCGCGGCGATCGCGCGCGCCGGCGCCTCGGGGAGGAAGACCCAGCTGCCCTCCCCGAACACCTCGAACAGCGCCTCGCTCGGCGCCGGGATGCCGTCGGCCACGCTCACGAGTCTAGAAGCGGGCGCCGCGCCTTCTCACCCGCCCGTCGCGTACCGCAGCAGCACGTTGCGCGAGCCGTCGAGGACTCGCGCCTCGAGCGGCGCGAGTCGCGCAGGCTCCGTGAAAGCGGGGAGGCCGGAGCCGATCGCATCGGGCCCGACCAGGAGGTCCAGCCGATCGACGAGCCCGTCCGCCAGCAGCCCGTTCCAGAGCACATGGCTGGCGAAGACGACGATGTCGCCGTCGCCCGCCGCCTTCTCCGAGCGGATCGTCGCGGCCAGGTCCGCGCGCGGGACGATGCGGGTCGTGTCCTTCCACGGGTTGTCGTCCGGCACGACGTACGTGTCGCTCACGACCAGCTTCGGGATGCTCGCATAGCGGCGGCTGAACTCCCTGTTCACCTCGCTGAGTGCCGGATTGCCGGGGTCGTCGGGCGCATCCGCGACGAGCGGCCAGAACGAGCTGAACAGTTCGAAGGAAGCACGCCCGAGCAGCACCAGGTCTGCGCCCCGCATCAGGTCGAGGTTGTGCGCGTCGAACGCGGCATCCAGGTGGAGCACCATCGGGCTCCCGTCGGCGCCGGCGAAGAAGCCGTCGAGGGTGAGGGCGTTCGAGACGACGAGCGAGCGCATGGGCGCTCCTTCCTGCGGGCGTGCGACACGGTGCGGTCGTGTCGTCGATGCTCGCAGGCGGCCGCGCCGGCGTCGATACCCCTCGTCGCCCCGGCGACAGAAAGGCCCCCGATCTCTCGGGGGCCTTTCGTCCGTGCGCGAGGGGGGACTTGAACCCCCACGCCCTTGCGGGCACTGGCACCTGAAGCCAGCGCGTCTGCCAATTCCGCCACTCGCGCGAACCAAGGAAGAGTAACACGACAGCCGCGCCGACCACGAATCCGCGGGGCCGCGGAGCCTCGCGGGCCTCCCCCTTGGGGTGTATCTTCACCGGACGGTCAGGCGCTCGGAGGCTGCTTCGCAAGGGTTCCGACTAACATGCATGTAGCTGGCGAGCCGGGAGCGGGAGACTGTGGGCATACTGGACAACTTCGAGCGGGGGCTCGAGCGCGCGGTCAATGGCGCGTTCGCGAAGACCTTCCGCTCCGGGCTGCAGCCGGTCGAGCTCACGAGCGCGCTGCGCAAGGAGCTCGACACCAAGGCGGCCGTCGTGGCCCGCGACCGGGTGCTCGCGCCCAACCGGTTCGTGCTGCGGATGTCGCCGCAGGACTACCAGCGGATGCGGTCGATGGGCGCGGCCCTGACCGACGAGCTGATCACCTTCGTGCAGAAGCACGCCACCAGCCAGCACTACCAGTTCGCCGGCGGCATCTCCATCGAGCTGGCGGAGGATCGGGACATCTCGGTCGGGATGCTGCAGGTCGACTCCGAGAACGTGAAGGGCGAGGTCGCCTGGACCCCCGTGCTCGACATCAACGGCACGCATTACCCGCTCACGCGCTCCCGCACGGTCGTCGGCCGGGGCAGCGACGCCGACATCACCGTGGACGACACCGGCATCTCCCGCCGGCACGTCCTCATCACCTGGGATGGCCGGCAGGCGCAGGTCGAGGATCTCGGTTCGACCAACGGCTCCAAGCTGAACGGCGAGCCTGTGCGCAAGGGCATCCTCGAGCCGGAGTCCGTGGTGACCATCGGCCGCACCCGCATCGTGTTCCGCGTGCTGCCGCAGGCCGCGCCGACGCGCCCGCAGGCGCCGGCCGACGACGCCACGCGCCGCCACGACGTCGGCAACTTCTGGAGCACCTCGTGAACCCGAGCGAGCTGACGCTGCTGGTGCTGCGGTTCGGCTTCCTGCTGCTGCTCTGGCTGTTCGTCTTCGGAATCGTCTACGCGCTGCGCACCGACCTGTTCGGCCAACGCGTCCGCAAGCTCCCCGAGTCGCAGGCCTCCGCTGCGCCCGCGTCGCCGTTCCCCGGCGGTGCGCCAGCAGCGGCGCCGGCCGGCCCGGCCGCGGTCACCGAGCCGGTGCAGCGCCACGCCCCCGTCTCGACCCTCCCCTCCGGTCCGAACACGGCGACCGGCGGCACCAACGCCAGCGTGCAGACCGCGCACCGCCTGGTCATCACCTCCGGCCCGCGTGCCGGGACGGAGCTCCCGCTCGGCCGCGACCCGATCACCATCGGCCGCTCCAGCGAGTCCGGCCTCGTCATCCGCGACGATTACACCTCGACCCATCACGCCCGCCTGCTGCTCTGGAACGACGAGTGGATGATCCAGGATCTGGACTCGACGAACGGCACGTTCCTCAACGGCCGGCGCGTGACGGTCCCGACCCAGGTCCCGCTCGACACCCCGATCAAGATCGGGACGACCACGTTCGAGCTGCGACGGTAGCCGTGGCGACCACGAACCGGGCGGCGGCGCTCTCGCACGTCGGCAAGATCCGATCGAACAACCAGGACTCGGGCTATGCCGGCCGCGGGCTGTTCGTCGTCGCCGACGGGATGGGCGGCCACGCCGGCGGCGACGTCGCGAGCGCGATCGCGGTGGGCCGCATCCGCGAGGCGGATGTCGAGTACACCTCGGCGACCGAGGCGGAGTTCGCGCTCCAGTCGGCGCTCATCGCCGCCAACTCGCTGCTCGCCGAGACCGTCTTCGAGCATCCCGAGCTGACCGGGATGGGCACCACCGTGAGCGCGATGATCCGCGTCGGCGACCAGGTGGCGCTCGCCCACATCGGCGACTCGCGCATCTACCTGTTCCGCGACGGCGAGCTCAAGCAGGTCTCCATCGACCACACCTTCGTGCAGCGGCTGGTCGACAGCGGCCGCATCACCGAGGAGGAGGCGATGGTCCACCCGCGCCGCTCCGTCCTGATGCGCGTGCTGGGCGATGTGGACGCCTCCCCCGAGATCGACACCTGGGTGCTCGACACGCGCCCGGGCGACCGCTGGCTGATCTGCTCCGACGGGCTGAGCGGCGTCGTCAAGAACGACGATCTCCAGGCCGCCCTCGCCACGCGCGACGCGCCCAAGCAGGTCGCGGAGAGGCTTCTCAAGCAGAGCCTCGACGCGGGGGCCCCCGACAACGTCACCGTCGTCATCCTCGACATCAACGACGTCTCGGGCGGCGACGTCGTCAAAGAGCCGGTCACGGTCGGCTCCGCCGCCGCGCCGCTGCAGTTCGGCGAGCCGAAGCCGGCCACCCGCGCCTCCCGGCTGCCCACCCTGCGCCTGCACCCGGTGCGTCCCGCCTCCGGCCCCACCCACTTCGAGCCCCAGTCCGACGACTACCTCGACGAGCTCATCGAGGAGGACGCCCGCCGCGCGCGCCGCCGCCGCGTGACCTGGATGGTCGGGCTGGTCGTGCTCGTCCTCGCCATCGTCGCGGCCGCCTTCATCGGCTACCAGTGGACGCAGTCCCGGTTCTTCGTCGGCTCCTCCGCCGGCAAGGTGGCCATCTTCCAGGGGGTGCAGCAGGACCTCGGCCCCATCAGCCTCTCGCACGTCTACGAGCAGACCGACGTCCGGGTCGACAGCCTGCCGGAGTACGACAAGCAGCTGGTGAAGCAGACCATCAACGCCGACGACCTCGTGGCGGCCCGTTCGATCGTGGAGCAGCTGAGCGATGCCGGCAAACAGTAGCGTCGCGGGAGCGCCCGCCGCGGCCAAGCAGTCGCGCGCCGCGTCGAAGACCGCCACCGGACCGATCAAGCGGCTGCGGCTGCCCGCCAAGCTCCGCAACCTGGAGCTGTTCCTGCTGCTCATCGCGTGCGGCATCAACGCGGCCGCCATCGTGCTCGTGCAGCTCGGCGCGCTCGGCCACGTCGATCTGACCCTGGTCTACCTGGGGGCCGGGCTCTCGGCGCTGGTGATCGGCATGCACATCGCCCTGCGATTCGTCGCGCCCCAGGCCGACCCGTTCCTCCTGCCGATCGCCACCGTGCTGACCGGCATCGGGATCGCCGAGATCTACCGCATCGACATCCACTACGGCGACGTCGGCTGGGACAGCGCGGGCGTCAAGCAGATCGCCTGGACCGCCATCGCGATCGTCTGCGCCCTGGCCGTCATCATCGTCATCCGCAACCACCGTGTGCTGCAGCGCTACACCTACATCTTCGGGTTCGCGGCGCTCATCCTCCTGCTGCTGCCGATGCTTCCGGGCATCGGCCGCGAGATCAACGGCGCCCGGGTGTGGATCGGGATCGGCCCGTTCAGCTTCCAGCCCGGGGAGATCGCCAAGCTGTGCCTGGCGATCTTCTTCGCCGGCTACCTGGTGCAGACGCGCGATTCGCTGTCGGTCGTCGGGAAGAAGTTCCTCGGGATCCGGTTCCCTCGCGCGCGCGACCTCGGCCCGATCCTCGTGGTGTGGCTGATGTCGATGGCCGTCATCGTGTTCCAGCGCGACCTGGGCACGGGCCTGCTCATCTTCGGCCTCTTCCTCGTGATGCTCTACGTCGCGACCTCGCGCATCAGCTGGATCATCCTCGGCCTGCTGCTCGTCGTCGGCGGGGCGGTGGTCGCCAGTCAGGTGCTGCCCTACGTGCACGACCGGTTCGCGAACTGGCTGACGCCGTTCACCGCCGGGCGATACGACGCGGAGCTCGGCGGAAGCTATCAGCTCGTGCAAGGACTCTTCGGCCTCGCCCACGGCGGTCTGATCGGCACAGGGCTGGGCCAGGGCCAGCCCTGGATCACGCCGATCTCGCAGAGCGACTACATCATCGCGAGCCTCGGCGAGGAGCTCGGCCTCGCCGGGCTCTTCGCGATCTTCGCCCTCTACCTCGTGTTCGTGGCGCGCGGCCTCCGCATCGGCTTCGCCGGCCAGGACGACTTCGGCAAGCTGCTGGCGGTCGGCCTCGCGTTCACCGTGGGCCTGCAGTGCTTCATCGTTATCGGAGGCGTCACCCGCGTCATCCCGCTGACCGGTCTGACGACGCCGTTCCTCGCGGCCGGTGGCTCCTCGCTCGTGGCCAACTGGATCATCGTCGCCCTGCTGCTGCGCCTCTCGGACACGGTCCGCAATCAGCCCCGCTTGGTGGTGAGCTAGCCCATGAACCGCGAGATCAAGCGCGTCAGCACCATCGTGCTTGCGATGTTCGTCGCCCTGCTGGTGTCGACGTCCATCCTGCAGGTGTTCCAGGCCGACACGCTGTCGGCCGACGCCCGCAACACCCGCGCTCGCAACGACTCCTACGCCGCCCAGCGCGGGGCCATCCTCGTCGCCGGTCAGCCGATCGCGCAGTCCGTGCCCTCGGACGACGTCTACAAGTGGCAGCGCGTCTACAGCAACGGGCCGCTCTACTCCGCCGTGACGGGCTTCTACCCGGTCAACGGCGAGGCGACCGGCCTGGAGGGCGCGCTCGACCAGCAGCTCGCCGGCACCTCCAACTCGCAGTTCTTCGACCGCATCAACTCGATCCTCACCGGCAAGAACCCGCAGGGCGCCACCGTCGAGACCACCATCGACCCGGTCGCCCAGCAGGCCGCCTGGGACGCCCTCGGCGACTACCAGGGAGCCGTCGTGCTGCTCGAGCCGAAGACAGGTCGCATCCTCGCGATGGTCTCCAAGCCCAACTACGACCCGAACGTGCTCGCCTCCCACGACACCGAGGCCGTCAACGCGACCTACCAGCAGCTCCTCGACGCGCCGGGCGACCCGCTGATCAACCGCACCATCGGCGGCGATCTCAACCCGCCGGGCTCGACGTTCAAGCCGGTCATGAGCGCGACCGCCTTCGGAACCGGCGACTACACCAAGGACAGCCAGCTCCCGAACCCGGCGTCGCTGCAGCTGCCCGACTCCCCGACCGTCGTCAAGAACGACTCGCTCACGACCTGCGGTCCGGGCGAGACCGTCTCGATCGCGACGGCGCAGATCCTCTCGTGCAACATCCCCTTCGCCGAGCTGGGGATGCAGCTGGATGCGCAGACCATCAAGGACCAGGCCGACAAGTTCGGCTTCAACCAGTCCCTGAACATCCCGATCCCGGTCGAGAAGAGCGTGTACCCGCTGTACGAGGATCCGGCCTTCCGCGCCCTGGGTTCCTTCGGCCAGAAGGACGACAAGGCGACCCCGCTCCAGATGGCGATGGTCTCGGCCGCCGTCGCCAACGGCGGCAAGCTCATGTACCCGAACCTCGTCGACTCGATCCGCTCGTCGGATCTGCAGACCATCGAGAGCTTCCAGGCGAAGCAGTTCTCGGAGCCGATGTCCCAGGCGAACGCCGACACGATCAAGCAGATGATGGTCGACGGAGTCGATGAGGGCGTGGCGAGCAATGCAAGAATAGACGGGGTTCAAGTCGGCGGAAAGACGGGGACGGCGCAGAACGGCGATGACGAGCCGTACACGCTCTGGTTCACCGGGTTCGCGCCGGCGAACGATCCTCGGTTCGCTGTTGCGGTTGTCGTTGAAAATGGCGGTGGACGGGGTCAGAGCGGCACGGGCAACTCGATCGCCGCTCCGATCGCGAAAAAAGTACTAGAGGCGGTGCTGAATAAATGAGACCCACAGCAGGGCTCACCTTCGGAGGACGTTACGAGCTGCAGTCGCGCATCGCGATCGGCGGCATGGGCGAGGTGTGGCAGGCCACCGACCTCGTGATCGGCCGCACGGTGGCGATCAAGATCCTCAAGGACGAGTACCTCGGCGACCCCGGGTTCCTCGAGAGGTTCCGCGCCGAAGCCCGTCACGCCGCACTCGTCAACCACGAGGGCATCGCCAACGTCTACGACTACGGCGAGGAGGAGGGCAGCGCCTACCTCGTCATGGAGCTCGTCCCCGGCGAGGCGCTCTCGAGCATCCTCGAGCGGGAGCACGTGCTCAGCACCGACCGCACCCTCGACATCGTCGCCCAGACCGCCGCCGCGCTGCACGCCGCGCACGCCGCCGGCCTGGTGCACCGCGACATCAAGCCGGGCAACCTCCTCATCACGCCCGACGGCCGCGTCAAGATCACCGACTTCGGCATCGCCCGCATCGCCGACCAGGTCCCGCTCACCGCGACCGGTCAGGTGATGGGCACGGTGCAGTACCTGTCGCCGGAGCAGGCGTCCGGCCACCCCGCGTCGCCGACGACCGACATCTACTCGCTGGGCATCGTCGCGTACGAGTGCCTGGCCGGCCGACGGCCGTTCACCGGCGAGTCGCAGGTCGCCATCGCGATGGCGCAGATCAACGAGGCCCCGCCGGAGCTCCCCGCCACCGTGGCGGAGCCCGTCCGCAACCTCGTCTTCGCCTGCATCGCCAAGAACCCGGCCGACCGTCCCGCCTCGGCGGCCCACCTGGCCCGCGCGGCCCAGGCCCTGCGTCGCGGGGACGTCCGCGCCGCCGCCGCCTCGGTTCCCGCCATCCTCGGCGGCGCCGCCGCGACCGAGGCCGCCACCATGCTGATGACGTCCGCGAACGCCTCGCCGACCCAGGCCACCACCGTCCTCCCGTCGGCCGCGGCCGCGCAGACGACCGAGGAGGCGGTGGAGGAGCCCGTCGAGGAGAAGAAGCGCAGTCCCTGGACCTGGCCGCTCATCGCCCTCATCGCCCTGCTCGCGCTCGTGCTCATCGGCACGATCATCGCGCTCGTCGCCCAGCCGAGCGGCACGAAGCCCACGGCGACCAGCACGCAGAGCCAGACGCCGACGCCCAAGCCGACAACCCCGACGCCGACGCCGACCGCCAACACGGCGCAGATCACCGAGAGCGAGTTCCTGGGCAAGACGGCCGACGAGGCCCGCCAGATGCTCCAGAACCTCGGCATGGTGGCGGATGTGCAGACCGGCTCGCCCGCGACCTCCAAGGACAAGGTCAACACGGTCTACCGCGTGAACCCCACCGGCCCGGTCCCGAAGGGCTCGACGATCACCGTCCAGGTCTACGGCGACGTCGCGGCCATCCCGACCCCGACGGACACGGTCTCGGCCAACCCGGCGTCTCCCCAGACGCTGACCAACCCGGCCACCCAGATCACGGTCACCTTCGGCTCGGCGGGATGCCCGGCCGGCCAGAACCTGGTGGGCCGCGCGCTCTACGTGAACGGCGCCCAGCAGACGCCCACCTCCGGCAACTCGACGGTGTGGGCGCCCACCACGGCCGGCACCTACAAGCTGTCCTACACGATCTTCTGCGGCGAGTCCGTGGAGTCGGGACAGTCGCCCACCGTCGACTACGTGATCCAGCCCAGCAGCTCGTCCGGTCCCGGTGGGGGCGGCACCGGTGGCGCCGGCGGCGGCTCCGGCAGCAACGGCTGACCCGCTTGTTCCGCCCCCGCACGAGGGAGACATCCAGCAACCGCCCGATACACTAGCCGTCAGCCCCAGCCCGAGAAGGAGCCCGCATTGAGCCCAGATAGCCGCCTGCTCGCAGGTCGATATCAGCTGGGCGAACTGGTCGGGCGCGGGGGCATGTCGGATGTGCACCGCGGCACCGACACGCGCCTGGGGCGCACGGTGGCGATCAAGCTGCTCAAGCCCTCGCTGGCGACCGACCCGGCGTTCCGGACCCGCTTCCGTCAGGAGGCGCAGGCCGCCGCGCGCATGGCCCACCCGACCATCGTCCGCGTCTTCGACGCCGGCGAGGAGACGGTGCGCGAGCCGAACGGCCACGAGGCGCAGCTGCCCTTCATCGTGATGGAGTACGTCGACGGCGTCCTCCTGAAAGACCTCATCAAGAAGGGCCCGCTCGAGGTCTCGGAGGCCGTGCGCATCACCGAGGGCATCCTCACCGCCCTCGAGTACTCCCACCGCGCCGGCGTCGTGCACCGCGACATCAAGCCCGGCAACGTGATGATCACCAAGACCGGGCAGGTCAAGGTGATGGACTTCGGCATCGCCCGCGCGATCAGCGACTCCTCGGCGACGGTGGCGCAGACCACCGCCGTCCTGGGCACCGCGAGCTACTTCTCGCCCGAGCAGGCCAAGGGCGAGTCCGTCGACGCCCGCACCGACCTCTACTCGACCGGCGTCGTGCTGTTCGAGATGCTCGCCGGCCGGCCGCCGTTCCGCGGGGACACCCCGGTGGCCGTCGCCTACCAGCACGTGAGCGAGACACCGGTCGCCCCGAGCTCGATCAACCACAAGGTCTCCCCGGCGATGGATGTCGTGGTCGCCCGGGCGCTCACGAAGGACCGCTTCGAGCGCTACCAGACGGTCGCCGAGTTCCGCGCCGACCTCGAGGAGGCCGCGGCCGGTCGGGTCCCCGTGCACAAAGAGACCGACGAGTTCGCCGAGACGCTGTTCGGTGCCCCGCCGAGCTCGGTCTCCGGCCCGGAGGCCGCCTTCCGCCAGCTCGCGGAGGACCAGACCATGACGCGCACCCAGCGCCGTCCTCCGGTCATCTGGATCTGGGCGGGCATCGCGGTCATGGCCGTCGTCATCGTCGCCGTCCTCGCCTGGGTGCTCCGCCTCGCGCCGAGCACCACCATGCCCGAGACCTCCCGCACCGTCCCCAGCCTGGCCGGCCAGACGGTCGATCAGGCGACGGCGACGCTGGAGAAGATGAAGCTCAAGTGGTCGCAGACCACCGAGACGAGCTCCACCTATCCCGAGGGCCAGATCATCCGCAGCGATCCGGGCGCGGGCATCGTGGTGGCCACCGGCGACACGATCAACCTCTACGTCTCGACCGGCAAGAAGACCGTGGCCGTCCCCGACGTCCACAACATGACGCTGGACGCGGCCAAGGCGGCCATCACCGGCGCCGGGCTGACCGTCGGGCCCGTGACGACCGAGAACTCCTCGTCGGTCGCGGCCAACATCGTCATCTCCACCGATCCCGCCTCGACGGGCAAGGCGCACGAGGGCGATCCGATCTCGCTCACCGTCTCCAGCGGCAAGGTCACCCTCGCCGACCTGACCGGTCAGACGATCCAGGCGGCCACCGGCATCCTGTCGCAGCAGGGCCTCACCGCCAACCCGAAGCCCGACGGCTCCTGCCCGCAGGACTCGGGAGCGCCGCTCGTCCACTCGCAGTCCGTCGCGCCGGGGGATGTGCCCCAGGGCTCGACCGTCGATCTGACGTACTGCTCGGGCTGAGCCCGGGCACACGAGGTGGGCGCCCACCGATCGCCGGGCGCGATCAGGTCGTGCCCGGCCGATCACCCGGCGTGATCAGGCGAGCGTGCCCGGCCGATCGCCCGGCGCGATCAGGTCGGCGGCGCCCGGCCGGGTCAGCCCAGCTTGACTAGCGGGTTCAGCCTGCGGGACGCCTCGGCGGCTCCTGCGAGCCCGGCGAGCTCGAGCCAGTTGCCCAGCATCCGGTACCCGCCCTCGGTGAGCACCGACTCCGGGTGGAACTGCACGCCGTAGATCGGCGCCTCCTGGTGCTGCAGCGCCATGATCACGCCGCCGGGAGTGCGCGCCGTGACGACGAGCTCGTCCGGCAGGGTGCCGTCGACCACGGCCAGCGAGTGGTACCGGGTGGCGGTGAACGGCTGCGGAACACCGTCGAAGAGCGTGCTGTCGTCGTGCCCGACCTGCGAGGTCTTGCCGTGCATCAGCTCTTCGGCGTTGGTGACGACGCCGCCGAACGCCTCCGCGATCGCCTGGTGGCCGAGGCACACGCCGAGCAGGGGCTGCCCGGTGGCGAGCGCCTGCTCGACGACCGGGATGGAGACCCCGGCGTCGGCTGGCTTGCCCGGCCCGGGCGAGATCAGCACGGCGTCGTACTCCGCGAGTCGCGCCGGGATGTCGGCGGTCGCGATGTCGTCGTTGCGCACGACCTCCGTCTGCGCGCCGAGCTCCCGGAGGTAGCCGTTCAGCGTGTAGACGAAGCTGTCGTAGTTGTCGATGACGAGTACGCGGGTCACGGCCCCACGGTACCTTCCTGCGGACCCAAGAGCGAATCCACCCAGGGGAACACCCAGGTCACGAGGGCGAACAGCACAGCGGCCACGAGGACCAGCAGGATGAGGATGCGCACCCAGACCGGGCCGGGCAGGATGCGCCACAGCGCGGTGTACATGTCAGCCTCCCTGGCTGGTGCTCAGGCCCAGCGCGCCGGCGAGCGCGCTCGGCACGTCCTGCGGCGGGGCGTACGTGTCGAACACGCTGTACGCGATCAGCCGCTCGCCGGCCGCGAAGGGCGGGTTGCACGTCGTGATCGTCATCAGCCGCTCGACCGGCGTGGCCTCCGGCTGCCGCGGCACGGGCAGCAGCACCTGCACGGCCGAGGGCTGCACGTACTCGAAGTTGCGGAACACGTAGGTGTACCAGCCGTCCTTGGTCTGCACGTAGATCTTGTCGCCGATGTGGAGCTTCGACAGGTCGATGAAGGTGTTGCCCCAGCCGCTGTCGTGTCCCGCCACCGCGAAGTTGCCGATCTGGCCCGGCATCTGGGTGTCGGCGTAGTGCCCGACGCCGGCGGTGTAGCTGTTCAGCACCTTTTCCACGTCGACGGTCTGGCGGATGGTCCGCTTCCAGTCGGCGCCGAGGCGCGGGATGTAGATGACGGCGAAGGCCTCGTAGTCTGCGGGCTGCGCCATGACCGGGATGTCGGTGACGCCGTTCTCGTCCGGCTTCGGCGTCGGTCGCGGCGCCTTGAGCGCGTCGTCGATCCACTGCCGTCCCTGGCTCGCCGCTGCGGAGCTCTGCTGGTTGTCGACGACGAGGTTGTTCCACCACATCTGCCAGCCGAGGAAGAGCAGGACGAGCACCCCGGCCGTGATGAGCAGCTCTCCCAGCACGCCGACGACGGTCGGCCGCCGATGCGGCTTGCGTCCGCCCCGCGGAGGCCGGCTCCCGCCCTCCCGTCGCTCGGCGCCGCGCGGGCGGCGCAGGTCGGGTTCGGTCGGGTCCGTCATATGACAGATTCTAAAAGGAAAACTGCGGCGGTCCCGACCCGGGGCGGCAGATTCAGGCCGCCTTGTCAGCGAGAAGCTTCGGAACGCTCAGACCGCTCCCGCTACACTGTGGTGCTATGGCACGCAGCAAGTCGAAGACCAAGCCCGAGCGCACCGAGCGGACCGCAGCCGCCTCCGGAGAAGAGGCGCCCAACCCCGTCTGGTTCAAGCCGGTCATGTTCGGCTTCATGCTGCTCGGCCTGATCTGGATCATCGTGTTCTACGTCAGCCAGAACCAGTACCCCATCCCGGCCCTCGGCGCCTGGAACATCCTCGTCGGCTTCGGCATCGCGTTCATCGGCTTCCTGATGACCACCCGGTGGCGCTGACACCCTCCCCCGTTCTGACGCTGCGCGTCGAGAAGCCCGGTCCACGACGGACCGGGCTTCTGTCGTTCCGGCGCCGGCGTTCGGCGGAATCCGCGGGTTTCCACAGTTATCCACAGTTGCTTATCCACACTGGGGAGAAGGAAGCGGAGTGCGTTCTCCCCAGTGTTAATAAGCCTGTGGAGAGTTACACACGTGTAATTATCCCCACTGTTAACAACCCTGTGGATAACTTATCCACGCTCTGTGGGAAGGTGTGGACGAGCCCGTCGCGCTCAGAGGAAGCGGATCAGGCTCAGCCCGATCAGCAGCAGGCTCAGCACGATCACGAGCGGAAGCTGCAGCGCGCGCCTCGACGGCTTGCGGGTCTCCACGTAGATGAGCCCCACCAGGATGCCGCCCACCAGCCCGCCGACATGCGCCTGCCAGGCGATGTTGAGACCGGGCAGGAAGCCGATCCCGATGTTGAGCGCGATCAGCACCAGCAGCTGCGTCGCGTTCCCGCCGAGCCGTCGCTGGATGATGAAGTAGGCGCCGAACAGGCCGAAGATCGCGCCCGACGCACCCACCACCGGCTGGAGCGGGTTGCCGAGCAGCAGCACGCCCACCGAGCCGGCGAACCCGCTGATCAGGAACAGCGCCAGGAACCGCAGGCGGCCGAGCATCGGCTCCATGATGCTGCCGAAGATCCACAGCGTGTACATGTTGAGCAGGATGTGGATGATGCCACCGTGCGCGAAGACCGAGGTCAGCGTGCGCCACGGCTCGAAGGCGCGCGGGTCGGAGTAGACGCCCGCGTACTGGATCGCCCGCGTCACCTCGTCACCGATCACGGGCAGCGACTGCAGCACGAACACCACCGCGCAGACGGCGATGATCGCGTACGTGACGACCGGCGCCCCCGACCCGGTCAGGCGGGGGATCCAGGCCGGCTTGGTCTTGGGCGCGGTCGCGCGCTGCTCCGCCATGCACTCCGGGCAGATGACGCCGACGGCGCCGGGCGTCTGGCACTCACCGCAGATGGTGCGGCCGCACCGCTGGCAGAGCACATAGCTCTCCCGGTCGGGATGGCGGTAGCAGTAGCTCGCGCGCGCGTCGACGGGCTGAGACATCCTTCTGGCTCGCCCGCCCCGCGTCAGACCTGCTCGATCTCGACCGACTCGATGACGACGTCGTCGAGCGGCCGGTCACGCGCGTCGGTCGGCACCTCGGCGAGCTTGTCGACGATCTTGCGCGACGCGTCGTCCGCGACCTCGCCGAAGATCGTGTGCTTGCCCTGCAGCCAGGTGGTCGGGCCGACGGTGATGAAGAACTGCGAGCCGTTGGTGCCGCGGCCGCCCTGGATGCCGGCGTTCGCCATGGCCAGGATGTACGGCTGGGTGAAGTCGAGCTCCGGGTTGATCTCGTCGTCGAACTGGTAGCCCGGCCCGCCGATGCCCTGGCCGAGCGGGTCGCCGCCCTGGATCATGAAGCCCGGGATGATGCGGTGGAAGATGACGCCGTCGTAGAGCGGCTTGTTCGTCTTCTCGCCGGTGGCCGGGTCGGTCCACTCGATCTCACCGGTCGCCAGGCCGACGAAGTTGCGAACCGTCTTCGGCGCGTGGTTGCCGTAGAGGTTGACCTTGATGTCTCCGTAGTTGGTGTGGAGCGTGGCGACAGCGGTGTGCTTTGACATGGCATCAATTCTTGCACAGGGGGTTAGCAAGTCCGGGGAACGGGTATCGACCTCCCGGTCCATCCCCAGGCCTTTCGGTGGCAAGATGGAGACGGTTCGCTATTCCGACGCAATGGAGGTCCAGAATGAGCCTGACACGGAAGCGCAAGAAGGAGCTCAAGCGACTGCGCAGCAGCGCGGAGGAGCTGTGGGGTCAGCAGCAGGAGGTGCTCGCGAACGCGAACGCCGTCGCCGCCGAAGCCCGCAAGCAGGCCGCCTACTACACCCGCGAGGAGATCGCACCGCGTGTCCGTGACGGCTACGACTCCTATGTCCGGCCCGCCGCGCAGACCGCCGGCAAGTACGCCGGTGTCGCACGCGACCGTTTCGTGGGAGACGTGATCCCCGCCGTCGGTTCGGCCGTCGGCACCGCCCTCTCGGTGGTCGACCACGCGCGTGCGGCCCGCGCCGCCGCGTTCAACGGCGACTTCGCGAAGGCCCGCAAAGAGATCACGCGCAAGGCGACGGCCGCCACCGAGAAGTCCGGCCCGGGCGCCGGCACCGTCATCGCGATCGGTCTCGGCATCGTCGCGGCCGCCGGTGTGCTGTACGCCGTCTGGCAGACGTTCCGCGCCGACGACGAGCTGTGGGTGGCCGACGAGGAGCCCACGACGCCGGTCGCGGACTGACCGCTCTCTTCACCGAAACCGCCCCGGGGG
The DNA here is from genome assembly GCA_023390155.1 of Actinomycetes bacterium. Classification (GTDB taxonomy): domain Bacteria; phylum Actinomycetota; class Actinomycetes; order Actinomycetales; family Microbacteriaceae; genus Leifsonia. Next base: position 17,273 of record JAEWDJ010000242.1, read on the forward strand.
TCGACCCCGGGGCGGTTTCGGGGGTTTCCCCGATGGCGCGCTGTCGCGCCCGCGTCGATGCTGGAGGTATGAACATCCTCCAGCGTCCTCTCTCCGGCAGGGTCCTCGGTGGCGTCTGCGTCGGCCTCGCGCAGCGGTTCGGCCTCTCGCCGACGACCGTGCGCGTCCTCTTCCTGCTCTCCTGCCTGCTGCCGGGCCCGCAGTTCGTGGCGTACCTCGTCATGTGGATCGTCATCCCGAGCGAACGCCGCGACATCGTCACGGTGTGACCGGACGGCGTAACCGGCACGACAGGTTGCGCCCTAGCGCAGGCCGGCCATCCCGAGCGCCACATCGACCAGGTCCACGCGCCGGTTCGGGATGCCGGTCAGCGAGAACCACGCCGCCTCGTCCGTCGTCCCCTCCAGCTCGTTCGTGAGCTTTCCGCCGACGACGGAGGCGCGATAGATGATCCGCAGCGCGTGCAACGGGCCGGCGTCCGCCACGAAGCGCTGCTCGGCAGGCACCACCTTGGAGTCGATGCCCAACAGCTCGCCGGCGACCGCCTCGTAGCCCGTCTCCTCGGCGATCTCGCGCACCACCGCGTCCACCGGATCCTCGCCCGGATCGATCCCGCCGCCCGGCAGAGTCCAGCCCGATCGGCCGCTCTCGTTCCAGTGCGCGAGCAGGATGCGCCCCCGATCGACGATGACCCCGTAGGCGGCGACCCTGATATCCATGCGGACACCCTACTGCCGTTGTCGGCGGGGAGGAGCAGTATGGGGTGGTGCCCGAACTCCCGGAAGTCACAGCCCTCGCCGCGGATCTGGACGCGCGGCTCGCCGGCCGCGTCGTCGACCGGCTGAGCATCGTGGCGTTCGCGGCCCTCAAGACGTTCGATCCGCCGGTGGATGCCCTGCGCGGGCTGACCATCGGCGGCGTCACGCGCCACGGCAAGTTCCTCGATCTCGCCGTCGGCGATCTCCACGTGATCATCCACCTGGCGCGGGCGGGGTGGATCCGCTGGCGCGACGCGGCACCGCCGCCCCCGACGGGGCGCCCCGGCAAGGGGCCTCTCGCCGCCCGGCTCGTGCTCGACGACGGCTCCGGTCTCGACATCACCGAGGCCGGCACCAAGAAGAGCCTGTCGATCTCGGTCGTGCGGGATCCCGCCGAAGTCCCGGGCGTCGCGCGGCTCGGGCCGGACCCGCTCGATCCCGCGTTCACCCGGGAGGTGTTCGCCGGCATCCTGGCGGGGCAGGGCCGGGCGCAGATCAAGGGCGTGCTGCGCAACCAGTCGCTCATCGCCGGGATCGGCAACGCCTACTCGGATGAGATCCTCCACGTCGCGCGGATGTCGCCGTTCAAGCCCGCCGCCATGTCCGACGACGAGCGCGACCGTCTCTACGACGCCGTGCAGTCCACCCTCCGCGACGCGCTCGCGCGGGCGGACGGCCTCCACGCGTCCGAGCTCAAGAGCGAGAAGAAGTCCGGCCTGCGCGTGCACGGTCGCACGGGCGAGGCCTGCCCGGTCTGCGGCGACACCATCCGTCAGGTGATCTTCGCCGACTCGACCCTGCAGTACTGCCCCACGTGTCAGACCGGCGGCAAGCCGTTGGCCGACCGGGTGCTCTCGCGCCTGCTCAAGTAGCCGGCGGGCCCGTCAGCACGCGCAACTGACGCCGTCGACCGGCGCGGTCAGCGGATCGGCCGCGCGATCGATCAGTCCGTGGTCGTCCTCCACCGGGAGACCCTCACGCGCCCAGTACTCGAATCCGCCGATCATCTCGCGGACCTCGTAGCCCGCCAGGCTGAACGCCAGCGCCGCCTTGGTCGACCCGTTGCAACCCGGGCCCCAGCAGTAGACGACGACCGGTGTCCCCGCGGGGACGAGCGCGGCCGCGCGTTCGGCGATGGCCGCGGTGGGGAGGTGGATGGCGCCGACCGCGCGTCCCTGGGCCCACGCCGCGTCGCCGCGGGTGTCGACCAGCACGAACTCCTCCTCCGCCGTCTGCGCGGCGCGGACATCGGAGGGGTCGGTCTCGAACCGGAGTTTGGCTGCGAAGTGGCGGGATGCCTCGGTGGTCGTCATGCACCCAACGCTACGGACCCCGATCGCCCGATTGAAGAGACGATCCACGGCGTTCAGCCGGCATCGCCGCGGATCTCATGGCAGAATCACGCCATGCCCGCGAATCCCCCGTTCACCGCTGATGCGGTCGACCGCGCGCTCCTCGCCGAGCTGCAGCGCGACGGTCGCCAGTCGATCGCCGAGCTCGCCCGCACCGTCCACATGTCGGGCAGCGCCGTCGCCGAACGCGTCCGTCGCCTCGAGGAGGCCGGGGTCATCGCCGGCTACCGCGCGCTCGTCGACCCCGAGCGCCTGGGCTACGGGATCCTGGCCTTCCTGCGCCTGCGCTACCCGAGCAGCGTCTACGGTCCGCTCCACGACCTCCTCGCTCAGACGCCGGAGGTGGTGGAGGCGCACCACGTCACAGGGGACGACTGCTTCATCCTGAAGGTCGTCGCGACGTCGATGCGCCACCTCGAGCAGGTGAGCGGCACGATCGGCACGCTCGGAAGCGTGACGACGAGCGTGTCGTATTCGAGTCCGTTCCCGACGCGGGTGATCGTTCCGCCGGAGGGGTGAGGACGAGGCTGAGGGTGGAGCCTAGGAGATTCGAACTCCTGACATCCTGCTTGCAAAGCAGGCGCTCTACCAACTGAGCTAAGGCCCCGAGTGGGTATGTGGTGGGGATACGAGGACTTGAACCTCGGACCTCTTCGTTATCAGCGAAGCGCTCTAACCGCCTGAGCTATATCCCCGAATGGGCAACAGATACGAGGGTACCCGATCTGCCACCGCAAACGAAATCGAGCGGGCTCGATCGTCAGTTGTTGGTGAAGCCGACGAGCAGGCCGCCGGTGATCTTCACGGAGAGGTTGTAGAGGAGCGCGAAGACCGCGCCGAGAGCGGTGACCACGACGATGTCGAGGATGGCCACCACGAGTGAGAAGCCCATCACCTGGCCGAGACCGAGCACGGCGCGCAGGTCGCCGCCGCCGGCGCCCGAGATGTCCTTCACCAGGCTGTTGACCTGGTCGAAGATCCCGGTGCGGTCGAGCACGGTCCAGATGAGGAAGGTTCCGACGATCGCGATGATCGCGAGGCAGATGCCGGCGAGGAACGAGAGCTTCACGGTCGACCAGAAGTCGATGTACACCAGCTTGAGCCGCACCTGCTTGGCGGATGCGGGCCGGCGCGACGACTTCTTGGCCAGTTTCTCGGCGACGCTACTGCTCATCTACGGTCTCTTCCTTCCCGACGGCCTCCGATTCTTCCCCCTCCGCCTGGTCATCGGCTGGGTTCTGCGAATCGAGGTTGCGCTCGGTGTTCTTCGCCAGAGCGATGATCTTGTCGGACTCGGCGAAACGTGCAAAGACGACACCCATGGTGTCACGGCCCTTGGCGGGTACCTCGGCCACGGCAGAGCGTACCACCTTGCCGCTGGCAAGAACCACAAGGACCTCATCGTCCTCCTCGACGATGAGAGCACCCACCAGATCCCCGCGGTCGTCGCTCAGCTTCGCCACCTTGATGCCGAGGCCGCCGCGGTTCTGCAGACGGTACTGGTCCGCGGAGGTGCGCTTGGCGTAGCCGCCCTCCGTCACCACGAAGACGTAGCCCTCGTCGGAGACGACGGACGCATCCAGCAGCTTGTCGTCGCCGCGGAAGTGCATCCCGATGACGCCCGAGGTCGAGCGGCCCATCGGGCGCAGCGCCTCGTCGCTCGCGGTGAACCGGATGGACATGCCCTTGCGGGAGACCAGGAGCAGATCGGAGTCCTCCTCGACCAGCAGCGCGGAGACGAGCTCGTCGTCCTCGCGCAGCTTGATCGCGATGATCCCGCCGGAACGGTTGGTGTCGTACTCCTCGAGCGCGGTCTTCTTGATGAGCCCGTCGCGGGTCGCGAGCACCAGGTACTTGGCCGCCTCGTAGTCGCGGATGTCGAGGATCTCGGCGATCTCCTCATCCGGCTGCATGGCGAGCAGGTTGGCGACGTGCTGACCCTTCGCGTCGCGGCCGGCCTCCTGCACCTCGTAGGCCTTGGCACGGTAGACGCGGCCCTTGTTCGTGAAGAACAGCAGCCAGTGGTGCGTGGTGGTCACGAAGAAGTGGTCGACAACGTCCTCGCCGCGCAGCTGGGCGCCCTTGACACCCTTGCCGCCGCGGTGCTGGCTGCGGTAATTGTCGCTGCGGGTGCGCTTGATGTAGCCGCCGCGGGTGACGGTGACCACCATCTCCTCTTCGGGGATGAGGTCTTCGACGCTCATGTCGCCGTCGAAGCCGAACATGATCTCGGTGCGTCGGTCGTCGCCGAAGCGATCGACGATCTCGGTCAGCTCCTCGCTGACGATCGCGCGCTGGCGCGCCGGGTCGGCCAGGATCGCCTTCAGCTCGGCGATCTCAAGCTCGATCTGGTCGTGCTCCTCGATGATCTTCTGGCGCTCGAGCGCGGCGAGGCGGCGCAGCTGCATCGTGAGGATCGCGTCGGCCTGGACGTCGTCGACGTCGAGCAGGGTCTTCAGTCCCTCGCGCGCGTCCTCGACCGTGGGCGAACGCCGGATGAGGGCGATGACCTCGTCCAGCATGTCCAGCGCCTTGAGGTAGCCGCGCAGGATGTGCGCCCGCTCCTCCTTCTTCCGCAGCCGGAACTGCGAGCGGCGCACGATGACGTCGATCTGGTGGTCGACCCACGCGGTGATGAAGCCGTCGAGCGCAAGCGTGCGCGGAACGTTGTCCACGATCGCGAGCATGTTGGCGCCGAAGTTCTCCTGCAGCTGGGTGTGCTTGTAGAGATTGTTCAGCACGACCTTCGCGACGGCGTCGCGCTTGAGCACGATGACCAGGCGCTGGCCGGTGCGGCCGGAGGTCTCGTCGCGGATGTCCGCGATGCCGCCGATGCGGCCGTCCTTCACCAGCTCGGCGATCTTGATCGCCAGGTTGTCCGGGTTGACCTGGTAGGGCAGCTCGGTGACGACCAGGCACACCCGGCCCTGGATCTCCTCGATGTTCACGACGGCGCGCATCGTGATCGAGCCGCGGCCGGTGCGGTAGGTGTCCTGGATGCCCTTGACGCCGAGGATCTGGGCGCCGGTCGGGAAGTCCGGTCCCTTGATCCGGCGGATCAGCTCCTCCAGGAGCTCCTCGCGCGACGCCTCCGGGTGGGCCAGGTGCCACAGCGCACCGTCGGCGACCTCGCGGAGGTTGTGCGGCGGGATGTTCGTGGCCATGCCGACCGCGATGCCGACGGAGCCGTTGACCAGCAGGTTCGGGAACCGGCTGGGCAGCACGGCCGGCTCCTGCGTGCGGCCGTCGTAGTTGTCCTGGAAGTCGACGGTCTCCTCGTCGATGTCCCTGACCATCTCCAGCGCGAGCGGCGCCATCTTGGTCTCGGTGTATCGAGGGGCGGCCGCGCCGTCGTTGCCGGGGGAACCGAAGTTGCCCTGACCGAGCGCCAGCGGGTAGCGCAGGCTCCACGGCTGGACGAGGCGGACCAGCGCGTCGTAGATCGCCGAGTCGCCGTGCGGGTGGAACTGCCCCATCACGTCGCCGACGACGCGGGCGCACTTCGAGAATGCCTTGTCGGGGCGGTAGCCGCCGTCGAACATCGCGTAGATCACGCGGCGGTGCACGGGCTTCAGGCCGTCGCGGACCTCGGGAAGGGCGCGACCGATGATCACGCTCATCGCGTAGTCGAGGTACGACCGCTGCATCTCCGACTGCAGGTCGACCTGGTCGATCCTGCCGTGGATGCCGAAACCGGCTCCCGTGGTCTCTTCGTCCGTCACAGTGTTCTCTTCCCCGCCGATTCCGGTGTCATCAGATGTCAAGGAAACGCACGTCCTTCGCGTTCTTCTGGATGAACGAGCGGCGCGACTCCACGTCCTCGCCCATCAGCGTGGCGAAGATCTCGTCCGCGGCGGCCGCGTCGTCCAGCGTGACCTGCAGCAGCGTGCGGGTCTCCGGGTTCATCGGGGTCTCCCACAGCTCCTTGTAGTCCATCTCGCCCAGACCCTTGTAGCGCTGCACGCCGTTGTCCTTCGGGATGCGCTTGCCTGCCGCGAGGCCCTCCGCGAGGAACGCGTCGCGCTCCCGGTCGGAGTAGACGTACTCGTGCTCAGCGTTCGACCACTTCAGGCGGTAGAGCGGCGGCTGCGCGAGGTACACGTAGCCCAGCTCGATCATCGGCCGCATGTAGCGGAACAGCAGGGTCAGCAGCAGCGTCGTGATGTGCTGGCCGTCCACGTCGGCATCGGCCATCAGCACGATCTTGTGGTAGCGCGCCTTCTCCGGGTTGAAGTCCTCGCCGATGCCGGCGCCGAACGCCGTGATCATCGCCTGGACCTCGTTGTTCGCGAGCGCGCGGTCGAGCCTGGCCTTCTCGACGTTCAGGATCTTGCCGCGCAGCGGGAGGATCGCCTGCGTCTCCGGGTTGCGGCCCTGCACGGCGGAGCCGCCTGCCGAGTCGCCCTCGACGATGAAGATCTCGGAGATCGTCGGGTCCTTGGACTGGCAGTCCTTGAGCTTGCCCGGCATCCCGCCGCTCTCCAGCAGCCCCTTGCGTCGCGCGGTCTCGCGCGCCTTGCGGGCGGCGATGCGCGCGGTGGCGGCCTGGATCGCCTTGCGGATGATCTCCTTGGCCTGGTTCGGGTTGCGGTCGAACCAGTCGCCGAGCTGGTCGCCGACGACCTTCTGCACGAACGCCTTCGCCTCGGTGTTGCCGAGCTTGGTCTTCGTCTGACCCTCGAACTGCGGCTCGGCCAGCTTCACCGAGACGACAGCGGTCAGGCCCTCGCGCACGTCCTCGCCGGAGAGGTTGTCGTCCTTCTCCTTGAGGATGTTCTGCGCACGCGCGTAGCGGTTCACGAGCGTGGTGAGCGCGGCGCGGAAGCCCTCCTCGTGGGTTCCGCCCTCGTGCGTGTTGATCGTGTTCGCATAGGTGAACACCGACTCGTTGTAGCTCGTGGTCCACTGCATGGCGACCTCGAGCGCGATCTTGCGCTCGGTGTCCTCCGACTCGAACGAGATGATCTCGTCGTGCACGACCTCCGCCTTCTTCGCGGCGTTGAGGTAGTGGACGTAGTCGGTCAGGCCGCGCTCGTAGAGGAAGACCTCGCTGCGCGCGGTGAACTCCTCCGCCTCGTCCTCGACCTCGCCCTCGACGGGCTCGACCTGCGGGGCGCGCTCGTCGGTGATCGCGATGCGCAGTCCCTTGTTGAGGAACGCCATCTGCTGGAACCGGGTGCGGAGGGTGTCGTAGTCGAAGACCACGGTCTCGAACGTGTCCGGACTCGGCCAGAACGTGATGATCGTTCCGGTCTCCTCCGTCGGCTCGCCCTGCGCGAGCGGCGCCTGCGGAACACCGTTGCGGTAGCTCTGCGTCCAGGAGAAGCC
>JAEWDJ010000306.1 GCA_023390155.1 Actinomycetes bacterium
CGACGGGCCTGGCGGGGCGGTCACTTGGAGGTGACGGTGAAGCCCTGCTTGTTGCCGTAGTCGACGATCGACTTCTGCCAGGCCTGGAGGCCGGCGTTCAGGTCGCTGTTCGACGCGTACGACTGGCCGACCGAGTCCGCGAAGATGCTGTTCGCGTAGACCTGGTAGGGCAGGTACTGCCAGCCGGTCGACACGTTCTTCGCGCCGTCCGCGAGGACCTCGTTGATCTTCTGGCCGCCGAAGTACTCGGGGGCGTCGGCGAGGAACGCCTCGGAGGACAGGTCCTTGGTGGTGGACGGGAAGCCGCCCGACTTGAGGAACACCGAGATGCTCTCCTCGTCGTTGTTCAGCCACTTGAGGAACCCGGCCGCGAGCGCCTGGTTCTTGCTCTGCTTCAGCACGACCTGGCCGCCGCCGCCGTTCTCGGCGTTCGCGGGCTTGCCGTCATAGGTCGGGATGGGGGCGACGCGCCACTGGCCGGAGGCCTCGGTGACCGACGACTCCAGGGTGCCGGGCATCCACGCGCCGGTGATCAGGGTCGCGATCGAGCCGTTGCCGAGCGCCTTGTACCACTCGTCGCTCCAGCCGGGGACGGAGGAGAGCAGCTTGCCCTCGACCAGCTTGTTCCAGGTGGCGGTCCACTTCTTGGTGCCCTCGTCCTGCAGGTTGACGTTCACCTTGGTGCCGTCGACCTGGAACGGGCGGCCGCCGGCCTGCCAGATCATGCTGGTGGTGAAGCCCGAGTCGCCCGAGTCGCTGGTGATGAACTTGGTCGGGTCGGCCGCCGTCAGCTTCTGCGCGTCGGCGATGTACTCGTCCCACGTGGTCGGCACGGTCAGGCCGTACTGATCGAAGACGCTCTTGTTGTAGAACATCGCCATGGGGCCCGAGTCCTGCGGGAGGCCGACGAGCTTGCCGCCGACGTTCACCGAACTCCACGGGCCGGCCGTGTAGTCGTCCTTGAGCTTGTCGAAGCCGAACTGGGTCAGGTCGACGAGCGAGTCGGAGAGGGCGAACTGCGGGATGGCGTAGTACTCGACCTGCGCGACGTCGGGCGCGCCCGAGCCCGCCTTGATCGCGTTCTGCAGCTTGGTGTACTCGGTGGTGTTGGTGCCGGCGTTGACCAGGTTGACCTTGACCTTCGGGTACGCCTTCTCGAACGCGGCGACCTGGGCCTCCGCGGACGGGGTCCACGTCCAGTACGTGATCTCGCCGCCGGCCTTGAGGGCCGCCTCGACGTCGGAGCTCGAGCCGCCGGCCGAGCTCCCGCCCGACGAGCACGCGGCGAGGGAGGCGCCGACGACGGCCGTGGCGACGACCGCCGTGGCGACGCGCCGGAGCGACCGTGAACGCAGGATGCGCTTCATGGGTGTTCCTTTCACTTCATTGGGATGTGTTGGTGCGAGGGATGGAGCGGAGGGTCACTGCTTGACGCTGCCGGCGGCCAGACCCGACTGCCAGTAGCGCTGCAGGAAGAGGAACGCGACGACGATCGGCACGATCGTGAGCAGCGATCCGGTGATGACCAGGTTGTAGATCGGTTGTGCCGCGACCCCGGTCGCCTGCGCGCTCCACTGGCTGAGGCCGACCGTGAGGGGGTACCAGGTCGGGTCGCTCAGCATGATGAGCGGCAGGAAGTAGTTGTTCCAGGTCGCCACGATCGCGAACAGCGCGACCGTCACGACGCCCGGCGCCAGGAGGCGCAGCGAGATGGTGAAGAAGGTGCGGAACTCGCTCGCGCCGTCCATCCGCGCCGCCTCGAGCAGCTCGGTGGGGATGGCCTCGGTGGCGTACGTCCAGATGAGGTACAGGCCGAACGGGCTGATCAGAGAGGGCAGGATGACCGACCACGGGGTGTTCGTGAGCCCGACCTGGCTGAACATGAGGAAGGTCGGCACGGCGAGCGCGGTGCCCGGCACCGCGATGGCGCCGAGGACGATCGCGAAGACCGCGCGCTTGCCCGGGAAGTTGAACTTCGCCAGCCCGTAGCCCGCGACGGTCGCGAGGAGCGTCGCGCCGCCGGCGCCGACGACCACGTAGAGGAGGGTGTTGCCCAGCCACTTGAGGAAGATGCCGTCGCGGTAGGTCAGGGTGTCCGCGATGTTCTGGAAGAGGTTGAAGTCCTTGCCGAACCACAGCCCGAACGACGAGAAGAGGTCGGGCTGCGTCTTCGTCGCGTTGACGATGAGCCAGACGAGCGGCACGACCGAGTAGATCGTGAACAGCACCATCACGATGGTGAGCACGATGGACCGGGGCCGGCGGCGGCCGCCCTGCGAGAACGACTTCTCGGCCTGGCGCTCGGCCTTGCGGGCGGCGGCGCGGTCGCTGCGGCTGGGGATGACGTCGGTGACCGTGGCCATCACTGGCCCTCCTTCCGGGAGCCGCGGAGCTGGACCACGTAGGCGATCACCGCGGTGACCACGCCCATCACGATCGCGACCGTGGCCGCGTAGTTGAACTGCTGGCCGGCGAAGGACAGGTTGTACGCGTACATGTTCGGGGTGAAGTAGCTGCTGATCGCGTTGGGGGCGATCTGCTTGAGCAGGTTGGGCTCGTTGAAGAGCTGGAAGCTGCCGATGATCGAGAAGATCACGGCGATCACGATCGCGCCGCGCACGGCCGGGATCTTGATGCTGAAGACCTGGCGGAACGCGCCGGCGCCGTCGATCTCGGCGGCCTCGTAGAGCTCGCCCGGGATGACGCGGAGCGCCGCGTAGAAGATGAGCATGTTGTAGCCCATGAACTCCCACGTGACGATGTTGCCGATGGAGCCGAGGATCCAGGAGCCGCTGAGCGGGGCGAGCTGGGTGCCGAAGAGCTGGTTGACGCTCGCGGTGAGGCCGAACTGGTCGCCGTAGATGAAGCCCCAGATCAGGGCCGCGACGACGCCCGGAACGGCGTACGGCAGGAAGAGCGCGATGCGGAAGAAGCCCGAGCCGTGCAGGCGGGCGCTGTCGAGGGCGAGCGCCGCGATCAGCGAGAGCAGGAGCATGATCGGCACCTGGATGACCAGGAAGATCGAGACCCGGCCGAGCGACTCCCAGAACTTCGGGTCCTGGAACACCGCGACGTAGTTGCCGAGGCCGGCGAACACGTTGCCGCCGATCAGCTGCTCGCGGAAGAGGCTGAGGTAGATCGCATAGAGTACCGGCGCGATGATCATCGCGGCGAACACCACCATGAACGGGGCGACGAAGGCCCAACCGCGCCAGTCGCGACGGGCGCGGCGCTTGCGGGGCTTCGGGGTGACGGCCTGCCGGCTGGCCGGCGGCGTGAGGGACGTCGTTGTCATGGCCTTCCTTGGTGGTTCGGGTGCTTCGCGGGATGTTGACGTCAACATCTGCTGGCATACCCTAACATGTTGACGTCAACATCGCGCAAGTCCGATCCCGGATCCGGCCGGAGCCGCGCGATTCAGCAGAATGGGGAGTCATGACCGAGTCGATCGCCGAACCCGCGCGCGCCGCCGCACCGCGGGCCGGCCGCAAGCGCGGACCCTCCCTCGGCGACGTCGCGGCGCACGCCGGCGTCTCCACCCAGACCGTCTCGCGCGTCGCCAACGGCCTGACCAACGTGGAGGCGGCGACCCGCCAGCGCGTCCTGGCCTCCATGCAGGCCCTCGGCTACCGTCCGAACCACGCCGCCCGCGCCCTGCGCTCCGGCCGGTTCCGCAACCTCGGCGTCGTGATGTTCACCCTCTCGTCCTACGGCAACATGCGCACGCTCGACGCGATCGCCGTCAACGCGGCGCGGGCCGGCTACTCCATCACCGTGGTGCCGGTGGAGCGCCCGACGCAGGAGGACGTGAGCATCGCGTTCACGCGCCTCCTGGAGCAGGCGGTCGACGGCATCGTCATCGTCATCGAGGCCCACATCGTCGACCGCTCCGACGTGGAGCTGCCCGAGGGCCTCTCAGTGGTCGTCATCGACTCGAGCCAGCGCGCCGACTACCCCCAGGTCGACAACGACCAGGCCCTCGGAGCGCGCCTCGCGACCGAGCACCTCCTGGCGCTGGGCCACGAGACGGTCTGGCACATCTCCGGCCCGGCCGAGTCGTACTCGGCCGCGCGCCGCGAGGCCGCCTGGCGCGAGACGCTGGAGGCCGCCGGGGCCCCGGTCCCCGAGGTCCTGCACGGCGACTGGTCGACGGCCGCCGGCTACGAGCACGGGCTCGCCATCGC
>JAEWDJ010000436.1 GCA_023390155.1 Actinomycetes bacterium
CCGCGGCAAGAAAGTCCTCAGCGGACCCGATGTCGTTGACGGCGACCTGCTTCGGCGCCTTGTCGGTCGTTGCGGTTGTCATGTAGTGGATGCTCCGTAATGGACAGAAATCAGGCCGGACGCGAACGCGATGTCGTGTTTTCCCGCGAACGGCAGGCGGATGTGGATGTCACACAAGTGACGTTCCAGTCTACCCAGCCGAGGACCCGCGCAGCAACCCGGGGCGTGCCGACGGTGTCGGACACGCCCCGGAGGTCATCCCGCCCGGCGTCCGCTCAGTCCAGGAGCGCCGACTTCAGCGTGTCGAGGCCGACGCCGCCGATGTCGAGCGCCTTCTTGTGGAACGCCTTGATGTCGAAGGAGGCACCCTCGCGGCGGGCGTACTCGTCGCGCAGCTGCTCCCAGATGCGCTGGCCGATCTTGTACGACGGCGCCTGGCCCGGCCAGCCGAGGTAGCGGTTGACCTCGAAGCGGACGAACCCCTCGTTCATGTTGACGTTCTCGCCGAGGAAGCCGAACGCGTACTCGCCGGTCCACGGACCGGAACCATCCGGGAGCCGCTTCTCGAGGTGCACGCCGATGTCCAGCACGACGCGGGCGGCGCGCATGCGCTGGCCGTCGAGCATCCCGAGCCGGTCGGCCGGGTCGTCGAGGTAGCCCAGCTGCTCCATCAGGCGCTCGGCGTAGAGGGCCCAACCCTCGGCATGCCCGGAGGTCCCGGCGATGCGGCGCCAGGAGTTGAGCTGTGCCTTGTTGTAGGTCGCCTGCGCGATCTGCAGATGGTGGCCCGGAACGCCCTCGTGGTACACGGTGGTGAGCTCGCGCCAGGTGTCGAACTCCGTCACGCCCTCCGGCACGCTCCACCACATGCGGCCGGCGCGGGCGAAGTCGTCGCTCGGGCCGGTGTAGTAGATACCGCCCTCCTGGGTGGGCGCGATCATGCACTCGAGGCGGCGGATCTCCGTCGGGATGTCGAAGTGCGATTTGCCGAGCTCCTCGATCGCACGGTCGCTGGTCTCCTGCATCCACTTCTGCAGAGCATCCGTGCCGTGCAGCTTGCGGCTGGCGTCGCCGTCGAGGAACGCGATGGCCTCGTGCACGCTCGCGCCCGGCTTGATCTCCTTGGCGATGGCCTCCTGCTCGGCCACCATGCGGGCGAGCTCCTCGATCCCCCACTCGTAGGTCTCGTCGAGGTCGACCGTGGCGCCGAGGAAGCTGCGGGAGGCGAGCGCGTACAGCTCGCGGCCGACCGCGTCCTTCTCGGGCGCGTGCGGCGCGAGCTCGTTCTGCAGGAAGTCGGCGAGCTTCGCGTACGCCGCCGCGGACACCTTCGCGCCCGCCGCGAGGTCGGCGGCGAGCGAGGCCGGCAGCTCCCCCTCGGCCGTCTTCGCGCCGGAGGCGAGCTCGTAGAAGAACCCGGTGTCGGCGACCTGCTTGTTCGCCTGCGTCAGGACCTCGCGCACCTGGCGGATCGCGGGCACGTTACCGGCGGCGATGCCGCTGCGCAGGGTCTCGATGTAGCCGTCCATGGCGGCCGGGAGGTTGTGGAGCCGCTTGGCGACGTTGCCCCAGTCCTCCTCGCTGTCGGTCGGCACCAGGTCGAACACGTCGCGCAGCTCCTGCGCCGGCGAGGCGATGACGTTGAGGTCGCGCTGGGCGAAGCCGGCCTCGTGCTTCTCGACCGTGAGCTGGAGGTCGCGGGTGAGGTCGAGCTTGGTGATCCGGTCGATCTCGTCCACCGGCTCGGCGGCCTGGATGGCGGCCAGCGCCTCCTTGACCTTGCCGATGGCGTGCTCGGCGCCGGCGGGCGAGTAGTCGGCGTACTCGCCCTCGCGGCCGGGACGGCCGAGCCAGACGTGGAACTCCGGATACAGCTCGAGTTGGGTGTCGACCCACGCCTCAGCGATCGTGTCGATCGGCGTGGGTTCGCGCTTCTCTGCGTTCGTCATGCTCCGAGCCTAGCCGGGGCGCGGCGGCCGGGTCAGTGCGCGGCGGCGTCCCAGTTGCGGCCGCGGCCCACCTGCACGTCGAGCGGCACGCGGAGGTCCGCCGCGCCCGACATCCGGGCCTGCACGATCGTCGCGAGGGCGTCCCACTCGCCGGGCGCGACCTCGAAGATGAGCTCGTCGTGCACCTGCAGGAGCATGCGCGACTCGAGCTGCTGGTCGATGAGGTCGCCCGCGATGCCGAGCATGGCGATCTTCATGATGTCGGCCGCCGAGCCCTGGATCGGCGCGTTGAGCGCCTGCCGCTCTGCGTTCTCGCGCAGCACCCGGTTGGTCGAGGTGAGGTCGGCGAACGGGCGGCGGCGGCCGAAGATCGTCTCCGTGTAGCCGTCGACGCGCGCCTGCTCGACCACGTTGCGCAGATAATCGCGCACCGCCCCGAAGCGCTCGAAGTAGCCGCTCATCAGGCCGCGGGCCTCCGAGGTCTCGATGCGCAGCTGCTTCGAGAGACCGAAGGCGCTGAGCCCGTAGGCCAGGCCGTACGACATGGCCTTCACCTTGGTGCGCATGAGCGGCGTCACCTCGGCCGGTTCGACGCCGAACACGCGCGCGCCGACGAAGCGGTGGAGGTCCTCCCCCGCGTTGAAGGCCTCGATGAGCCCCGGGTCCTCCGAGAGGTGCGCCATGATCCGCATCTCGATCTGCGAGTAGTCCGCCGTGAGGAGCGTGTCGAACCCCTCGCCCGTCGTGAACGCCGAGCGGATCTCGCGCCCCTCCTCCGTGCGGATCGGGATGTTCTGGAGGTTCGGGTCGTTCGACGAGATGCGCCCGGTGGAGGTGCCGGTCTGGTCGTACGTCGTGTGGATGCGGGAGTCGCCGTTCACCGAGCGCTCCAGCGTCTCGACGATCTGCTTGAGCTTGGTCGCGTCGCGGTGCTGGAGGAGCAGCCCGAGGAACGGGTGCGGGCTCTTCTCCTGCAGGTCGGCGAGCGAGGCGGCGTCGGTCGAGAAGCCGGTCTTGGTGGCGCGCGTCTTCGGCATCTGCAGCTCCTCGAAGAGCACCTGCTGCAGTTGCTTGGGCGAGCCGAGGTTGATCTCGTGGCCGATCTCGGCGTATGCCTGCGCCGCGAAGTCGTTCGCCTTGTCGGTCAGCTGGCCGCGGAGGCGGGCCAGCACCTCGCTGTCGATGGCGACACCGGTCAGCTCCATCTCGGCGAGCACCGCGACGAGCGGGAGCTCGATGTCGTCGAGCACCGCGCGGGTGCCGTCGTCGAGGGCGATCATCTGCCCCTCGGCGACCCGGCGGATATACCAGGCCTCGGTGGCCGGGCTCACGGCGTCGGTGAGGGGCACGAGCTGGTTCGGGTCGGAGACCGGGAGGGTCTCACCGAGCACCTCGTAGACCTGCTCCGCGAGCGACTGCGGCGCGGCGCCGGGCTTGACCAGCCAAGAGGCGATCCGGGTGTCGAACGCGAGCCCGTCGACCACGAAACCGGCGCGGCTGAGCGCCTTGTACTGCGGCTTGGCGTGGAAGAAGTACTTCGGGGCGCTGCTCGCGAGCCACTGCTCGAGCGCGTCGTAGTCCTTGCGGCCGGCGACCCAGGGCACGTACACGGTGTCGTCGGCGGCGGCGAGGCCGAAGCCGGTGATGCCCGCCGGGCCGAGCTCCAGCTGCACCGCGACGGCGGCGTCATCGGCGGACGCCTTCGCCAGCCAGTGCGCGAGCTCCTCGTCGACGAGCGTGCGCACGACAGGCGCGCTGACCGCGCCCGCGTCGCCGGCGTCGACCACGCTGGTGGCGCCGTCGATCAGTCCCTCCTCGGCGGCCGTCTTCATCAGCCGGTCGAGCAGGGTCTTGAACTGGAGGCGCGCGAAGATGTCGCGGACCGCGCCCTCGTCGAGCGGCTTGCGCGCCAGGTCGGCCGGGCCGACCGGCAGCTCCACGTCGTCGAGGAGCTTGTTGAGGCGGCGGTTGCGGAGCGCGTTCTCCTTCTGGTCGCGCAGGTTCTGCCCCACGACGCCCTTGATCTCCTCGGCGTGGGCCACGATGTTCTCGACGGTGCCGTACTGCTGCACCCACTTGACCGCGGTCTTCTCGCCGACCTTGTCGATGCCGATCAGGTTGTCGCTGGTCTCGCCGACGAGCGCGGCGATCTCGGGATACTGGTGGGGCTCGATCCCGTAGCGCTCACGCACGGCGGCGGGGTCGTAGACCTTGAGCTCGGAGACACCGCGGACGTTGGGGTACAGCAGCGTCACCTCGTCCGTGACGAGCTGGATGGTGTCGCGGTCGCCGGAGACGAGGAGCACGCGGTAGCCCTCCTCCGCTCCGCGGCGCGCGAGGGTGGCGAGGATGTCGTCGGCCTCGTAGTCCTCCTTCGCGATGGTGGTGATGTTCATCGCGTGGAGGGCCTCCTCCAGCAGCGGGACCTGGCCCGCGAACTCCGGCGGGGTCTCGCCGCGCGTGCCCTTGTACTCCGGGTATTCGCGGGTGCGGAAAGAGTAGCGCGAGATGTCGAACGCCACGGCGATGTGGGTCGGCTTCTGCTGCTGGAGCAGGTTGATCAGCATCGCGATGAAGCCGTGGATCGCGTTCGTGTGCTGTCCCTCGCGGTTGACGAAGCTGTCCACCGGGAGGGCGTAGAACGCCCGGAAGGCCAGCGAATGGCCGTCGATGATCAGAAGGGTAGGCTTTTCGGAGTCTGACACCGGACCAGCCTACAAGCCGCCGGTGACACCGCAGACGACGACCGACGACGGTGGACGGAAGGCCGAGATGACCGAGGACGCGCTCGCGTACGTGCAGCAGAGG
The DNA here is from genome assembly GCA_023390155.1 of Actinomycetes bacterium. Taxonomy (GTDB): domain Bacteria; phylum Actinomycetota; class Actinomycetes; order Actinomycetales; family Microbacteriaceae; genus Leifsonia. The sequence continues at coordinate 4,758 of JAEWDJ010000436.1, forward strand.
GGGCTCGGCGCGCTGGCCGAGAAGATGGGCATCGAGATGCTCGAGTTCACCGTCGAACGCGCCGTCGCACGCATGCCCGTCGCGGGCAACACGCAGCCGGCCGACCTCCTCCACGGCGGCGCGTACGTGGTGCTCGGCGAGTCCCTCGGGTCCATGTCGGCGAACCTCTTCGCCGGGCCCGGCCGACTGGCCGTCGGGATCGAGATCAACGCCTCCCACACCCGCTCGGCGACGAGCGGCTACGTCACCGGCGTGTGCACGCCGGTCCACCTGGGGCGCACGCTGACGACCCACGAGATCGCGGTGACGGACGAGCGGGGGCGGCGCTGCTCCACCATCCGCATCACGAACCTTATCAAAGAGCTTCCCTGAGCGCCGGCCACCGCGGCTGAGACGACGAAGACCCCCGCGCCTCGGCGCGGCGGGCTTCGGGGGACGCGGTGCGG
>JAEWDJ010000326.1 GCA_023390155.1 Actinomycetes bacterium
CTTCGTCCGCGCCTGGCCGCGAGCCTGACCCGGGTCGCAGGGGCCTCCACACCCCCCCCACGTCAGCCGTTACCCTCTCTTGTGTCGGAAGGAACGCAACGATGCCCCAGCCTGTCGAGTACCGCCCCCTGGAACCGCTGACGGTCTACGCCGTCACGGCCGCCGCTCCGGGGCCCGGCCCCGAGCATGTCGGGCCGGTCGTGGGTCCCTTGATCGAGGAGCTCGACCGGGCGCTGACGGCGGCCGGGCGGCCGCTGCTCGGGCCGTCGGTGTTCTGGTACGAGTCGCGGGAGGACGGGCGGCTGGAGGTGCACATCTCCTACCCGGCCGAGGCGCCGCCGCGTCCGGGGCCGGGGTATGCGGTGGTCGAGCTGCCGGCGGTGCCGCTGGCGGCGACGCTCCGGCATCGCGGGGACATGAGCGGCATCGGGGAGGCGTGGGGCGCCCTGATGGAACGGCTCGGCGCCGACGGGTACCGCATCGTCGGGCCGACGCGGGAGGTCTACCTGGAGGCGGAGGGCCACGAGCCCGGGCCCGACTGGGTCACCGAGCTGCAGGCGCCGGTCGAGCGCGCGACGGCGGGCGGGGCCGCGGGCTAGGCGCTACGGCGAGGCGCTACGGCGAGGCGCTACAGCGAGCCGCTCCGGGCCGGCGCCTTCACCGGGATGAGGAGAGCCAGGCCCAGGGCGAGCACGAGCACGATCCCGAGGATGCCCCAGTACTGCGCGCCTCCCACCGCCACGAACGTCGCGAACAGCAGAGGCGCGAGGAACGACACCGCGCGCCCCGTCGTCGCGTAGAGCCCGAACACCTCGCCCTCGCGGCCGGCGGGGGTGACGCGCGTGAGGAAGGTGCGGCTGGCGGACTGCGCGGGGCCGACGAAGAGGCACAGCACGAGCCCGCCGATCCAGAACGCGATCGCGCCTCCGTCGTGGAGGAAGAACACGGCGAGGCCGGCGACGACGAGTCCGACGAGGGCGGTCACGATGACCGGCTTCGGCCCGTAGCGGTCGTCGAAGCGACCCGAGAGCAGCGTGCTGACGCCGGCGACGACGTTGGCGGCGATGGCGAAGATGATGACCTGCCCGCTGGAGAAGCCGAAGGTGCCCTGGGCCAGGATGCCGCCGAACGTGAACACTCCGACCAGCCCGTCCCGGAACAGCGCCGACGCGATCAGGAAGAGCACGGTGTTGCGGCTCTCCTTCCACAGGCGGCCGATGTCACGCACGAGCACGGCGTACGACGCGAAGAAGCCGACCCGCGGCGTGCGGGCGTTGGCCGTCATCTCGGGCACGGAGATGAGCACCGGCAGCGAGAAGACCAGCGTCCAGAGCGCGGCGATCAGGGCGATGATGCGGATGTTGAGCCCGGCGTCCTGACTGGCGTGGAAGAGACCTCCCGTGCCGTCAGCGTTGTCGGTGACGAGGCCGAAGTAGACGATCAGGAGCAGCACGATGCCGCCGAGGTAGCCGGCGCCCCAGCCGAACCCGCTCACGCGGCCGACCGTCTTCGGGGTCGAGACCTGCACGAGCATGGCGTTGTAGTTGACGGTCGCGATCTCGTAGAACACGGTTCCGATGGCGACCAGGGCGACGCCGAAGAGGAAGTAGGCGGGCTCACCGACGACGAGGAACATGAGGGCCGTCGCGAGCACGACCATCCCGGTGTTGATCCCGAGCCACAGCTTGCGGCGGCCGGAGCCGTCCGTGCGCTGGCCGAGCACCGGCGCCAGCAGGGCGACGATGATGCCGGCGATCGCGAGCCCCCAGCCGAGCCCGCTCGAGAGGGGGGCCTCGGCCGCGGTGACCGCCGCGTGCGCGGGCCCGCCGAGGTCGGTCTCGGCGTCGCGCGCGGCCACCAGGGCGGGGTCGACGAACAGGCTGCCGGTCAGGTAGACCGTGAAGACGAAGGTGGTGATCACCGCGTTGAAGGCCGCTCCGCCCCAGTCCCACAGCGCCCACGAGACGACCCATCGGCGCGGGATGCGGCGCTCGGTCGTGCTGTCGGCGAAGAGCGGGCTCGCCGACGTCACGAGCGCGTCGGTCGAGGTGGTGGGGCGTCCCGTGCGCGCGTCGTCGTCGCCGCTCGCACCTCCGCCTCCCGGGAGGTCGCGTGTCATGCCCACAGCGTAGGCGCTGCCGGGGAACAGCCGGTGAACTGCCGCGCCGGGAGGCCCGCCGGACCACCCCCGGCCTCAGCGCACGTTCTCCCGCAGCCACCGCACCACCGGCTCGCTCTCCCGCAGGAAAGCGGCGAGCCGCTCGGCGGCCTCCGGCGACCCGAACCAGTCGGGGATGCCCCACTCGGCCCACGTCACGAGCCCCTTGTAGCGCAGCAGCTCCGCTCGCGGGTGCTCGGGCTCCCCGGCCGCGCGACGGAAGCCTCGCGGCGAGGTCTTCAACCGGTCCGACACCACGATGTCGTGCCCGGCCGCGCGCACCGCGGCGAGCGCCGCCTCCAGCGCCGCCCCCGCCACGGGCGCGTCGACGGCGCGCCGGTAGCGGTCGAGCTGCTCGCGATCGAACACGTACACACCGGCGCCGGCGGCCAGACCCTCCGCGGACACCTCGACGTAGCCGCCGCGCTCGAAGGTGAGCCCGGCGTGCAGCTTGTAGGGCGACTTGTCGGCCGAGAACCGCACGTCCCGATACGGCCGGAACAGCCGCGCCGCCCCGAACTCGGGCTCGAGCGCGTCCGCGAGGTCGTGCATGGGCCCTGCCACGCGCGCTTCGTAGCGCTCGCGGTTCGCGAGCCAGAACCCGCGGTCGTTGTGGAGGGTGAGCTCGCGGTAGAACGCGACCGCGTCCTCGTCGAAACCGGTGAAGGGCATGCGTCGATTCTCCCGTGGCGGCCGGAGAGCCCGCACGCCGTCATTCCCACAGGGTCAGCTTGTCCGGGTTGCGCATCATGCGGAGGTCGGTGACGCGGCCGGCGTGCACGCTCAGCGTGAAGACCCCCGTGACGACGTCCTCCTGCCGCACGGCGAAGCCGAGCCCGTCGGCCGTCTCGCACGGGACGAGGAGCGCGTCCGGGAACTTGCTCGCGAGGCCGAGGACGAAGCGCGCCACGTTGTCGGCGCCGTGCACGGGCCGGCGCGCGGCGCTCACGCGGCCGCCGCCGTCGCTGGTGAGCACGACCTCCGGGTCGAGCACGGCGATGAGCGCGGCGAGGTCGCCTCCCGCAGCCGCCTCGCCGAACGCCCGCACCACCCGGTCGTGCTC
>JAEWDJ010000336.1 GCA_023390155.1 Actinomycetes bacterium
GGCCAGGGCGGGGCGCGGGCGCTAGTGGGCGGCGGGGGCCGTGTCAACCGCTGGAGGGGCGGGGTCGCGCGCGGGTAGGTTGAGGGTCCGACGATCGTGAGGAGCGCCGTGCCCGAGACCATCCCGACCCGACCCCTGGCCGCCGCGTGACCGCCGACGGCTCGCGGCCGTACCCGCTCGGGGTGACCCTCGTCGACGGCGGAGCGAACGTCGCGGTGTACAGCGAGCACGCCGACGACGTGATCGTGTCGACATTCGACCGGCGCGGCCGGGAGACGCGGACGGCCCTGCCCAACCGCACCGGGCACGTGTTCCACGGCTTCGTGCCGGGGCTCGTCGCGGGCACCCGCTATGCGCTGCGCGTGAACGGGCCGTGGGATCCGGCGAACGGGCTGCGCTTCTCGCCGGCGAAGGTGCTGCTGCCGCCGCGGGCGCGCGCCGTCACGGGGTCGTGGGACAACAGCCAGGCGGTCTTCGGCCACCAGCTCGGCCGACCGAAGCGGCGCAGCGACACCAACGGCGCGCGGCACGTGGCGCTCGGCGTCGCGGTGGACGCCCAGGAGTTCGACTGGGGCGACCACGAGCGTCCGCACACGCCGCTCAGCGAGACGATCATCTACGAGCTGCACGTGAAGGGCTTCACCAAGCTGATGGAGTGGGTGCCCGAGGAGTTCCGCGGCACCTACGCCGGCCTCGCGCATCCCGCCGCCGTCGAGTACCTCAAGAACCTCGGGGTGACCGCGGTCGAGCTGCTGCCGATCCACCAGTTCGTCCAGGACGCGCACCTGCTCGAGAAGGGCCTGCGCAATTACTGGGGCTACAACTCCATCGGCTTCTTCGCCCCGCACAACGAGTACGCGGCGACCGGCGACACCGGGCACCAGGTGGACGAGTTCAAGGGCATGGTCAAGGCGCTGCACGCGGCCGGCATCGAGGTCATCCTCGACGTGGTCTACAACCACACCGCCGAGGGCAACGACCTGGGCCCGACCTACAGTTTCAAGGGCATCGACAACCCGTCGTACTACCGGCTGGTGGAGGGCGACGCGGCGCACTACTTCGACACCACCGGCACGGGCAACAGCGTCAACGTGAGCCACCCGGCAGCGCTGCAGCTGATCATGGACTCCCTGCGCTACTGGGTCGAGGACATGCACATCGACGGGTTCCGGTTCGACCTGGCGACGACGCTGACCCGGCAGGGCGGCGACGCGAGCCTCCACAGCGCGTTCCTCACGCTCATCCAGCAGGATCCGACCCTCGCGCAGGTGAAGCTGATCGCCGAGCCGTGGGATGTCGCCGGCTACCAGCTGGGCGGGTTCCCGGCCGATTGGTCGGAGTGGAACGGCAAGTTCCGCGACGACGTGCGCGACTACTGGCGCGGCACCCCGGGCGTGCTCGCCACCCTGTCCCAGCGCGTGCTCGGCAGCCCGGACGTCTACGAGAGCTCCCGCCGGGCGCCGCTGTCGAGCGTGAACTTCGTCACCGCCCACGACGGCTTCACCCTCGCCGACCTCACGAGCTACAACGAGAAGCACAACGAGGCGAACGGCGAGGACAACCGCGACGGGGAGTCCGACAACCGGTCCAACAACTACGGCGTGGAGGGCCCGACCGACGACGAGGGCATCATCGCCTTCCGCACGCGTCAGCGCAAGAACTTCCTCGCGACGGTGCTGCTGTCGGCGGGCGTGCCGATGATCCTCGGCGGCGATGAGATCGGCCGCACCCAGCAGGGCAACAACAACGCCTACTGCCAGGACAACGAGATCTCGTGGTTCGACTGGCAGAACGCCGACTGGGAGCTGCACGAGTTCACCACGAAGCTGATCCGCCTGCGCCGGTCCGAGCCGGCCCTCCGCCCGGAGTGGTACCGGCACGCGCCCGACGTCGGCGGCCCGGACGTGGTGTGCATCCTGCGCGCCGACGGCCAGCCGTTCGCCGACGAGGACTGGGCCGACCCGGAGGCGCGCTCGATCGCGTTCGAGCTGCGGCACGAGGGGGCGGACACCTTCCTGCTCCTGCTCAACGCGGCGGGCAACGGCGTCGAGTTCACGCTCCCCGAGGCGCAGGGCTCGCACTGGGAACTGGAGCTCTCGAGCGACCCCGAGCTCGCGCTGGAGGACGGCGAGAGCGTGATCGTGGGCGAGTCGTCCTTCGCCCTGCTGCGCTCGCGCCGCGCCGGCGACCCGGAGCAGGGATCGGAGGGCGACGGATGAGCGCGCCCGAGATCCCGGCCCTCCTCGGCCGCTACCGCCCCCAGGCGCGGATCGGCCGCGGCGGCGAGGCGACGGTCTTCCGCGCGGTGGACGAGATCCTCGGCCGCGAGGTCGCCATCAAGCTCTACCGCTCCGGCGGCGAGGAGGAGATGGCGCAGTACCGCACCGAGCAGTCCGCCCTCGCCCGCCTCTCGCACCACGGCATCGTCTCGCTCATCGACGCGGGGATCGACTACTCGGCGCCGCAGGACCCGCGCCCGTTCCTCGTGATGGAGCTGGTCTCGGGCAGCGATCTCGCCTCCACCCTCGCCCAGCGCGAGCTCACCGTCGAGGAGATCGCCGAGATCGGCTACGACATCTCGGAGGCGCTGGAGTACGTGCACGCGAACGGCGTCGTCCACCGCGACATCAAGCCGTCGAACATCATGCTGGTCACCTACGGCACCACGACCTTCCGCGCCCGCGCCCGCCTCACCGACTTCGGCATCGCGAGCGGGATCGCCGGAGCGCCCGCCCACGAGGAGGAGGGGCGCACGACCGGCACCGCCGCCTACCTCAGTCCCGAGCAGGCCTCCCGCCAGCCGGCGACGCCCGCGAGCGACATCTACTCGCTCGGGCTCGTGCTGCTGGAGTGCTTCACGCGGTCGGTGGCCTTCGCCGGCGACCCCGTCACCGCGGCACTCGCCCGCCTCGACCACGACCCGGTCATCCCGGCCGACCTGCCCCACGAGTGGGCTCCGCTGCTGCACGCGATGACGGCCCGCGACCCCGAGGCGCGCCCGACCGCCGCCCAGCTGACGCCGGCGCTGCGGGAGGCCGTGATCGTCGCGGCGGGGCTGAAGGAGCGGGTATAGCCTCCCTCTCACCCTCGCGCGCCCCCGGCGCAGACGCCGCTCCCATCGAGGATCACGCCGCGCTGGGCGACGGCCGCACGTTGGCGCTCATCGACCGCGACGGCACCGTGGACTGGCTGCCGGTCCCGAGTCTCGACTCCGCACCGCCGTTCGCCGCGCTGCTCGACGCGGAGCGGGGCGGCCGGGTGCTGCTGAGACCGGTGGCCCCCTACCGGACACGGCGGCGCTACCTGCCCGGCACCAACGTGCTCGAGACCACCTTCACCACGGGCAAGGGGGAGGTCCGGGTGACGGACGCCCTGGTCACCGGGGTCGCCGGGCGCCTCCCCTGGCTGGAGCTCGCCCGGCGCATCGAGGGCGTCGAGGGCACCGTGACGATGGACTGGGCGGTCGAGCCGGGGACGATGCTCGGCGTCGCGGCCCCCTGGGCGGAGACCGTGGGCGGCACCCGGGTGATCCGCGTCGGGGCGGTCGCGCTGGCGGTGACGGGGCTGGACGACGCCGAACCCGACACCGCGAATCCGCGATTCGGCGGCCGGATCCGCGTGGCCGCCGGCAGCCGGCGCACCCTGACGGTCGTCGCGACCGAGGACGAGCCCCTCCACCTGCCCGACCCGGGCAACGTCGACATCGGCATCGACCGGACCATCGGCAACTGGGAGCAGTGGTCGCGCACTTTCTCGTACGACGGACCGTGGGCCGAGCCGGTGCACCGCAGCGCGCTCGCGCTCAAGCTGCTGCTCTACGCGCCGACCGGCGCCATCGCCGCGGCGGGCACGACCTCCCTCCCCGAGACGCCGGACGGCCGCAAGAACTGGGACTACCGGTACGCCTGGGTGCGCGACACCGCCTACAGCCTGCGCGCGCTCTCCCGTTTCGGGCTGCGGGAGGAGACGCAGGCGGCGGTGTCGTGGCTCACCACCACCGTCGCCGGCGACCCCGCCCGGCTGAAGGTCTTCTACGGGCTGCGGCAGCGCTCCGAGACGGAGGTCCGCACCCTCGAGGCGCCCGGCTGGAACGGCATCGGCCCGGTGGTCGCCGGCAACCGCGCGGCCGACCAGCTCCAGCTCGGCGTCTTCGGCGACCTCCTGAGCATCGCCGTCGCCTACGCGCGCGACGGCAACGTGCTCGACCTGCCCACCCGTCGCCTGGTCTGCGACGTCGCCGACCACGTGTGCGACATCTGGCGCCGGCCCGACTCCGGGATGTGGGAGCTGACCGAGACACGCCACCACACCTCCTCCAAGATGGGCTGCTGGCAGGCGCTGCAGGCCGCTCTGGAGCTGGTCGAGCTCGGCCAGATCGCGGGCACCCCGGACCGCTGGCGGCGGGAGGCCGGACTCATCCACGACTGGGTGAACGAACACTGCTGGTCCGATCGCCTCGGCGCCTACACGATGGCGGCCGGCGGCGAGGACCTCGACACCTCCGTCCTGCTGCACGCCCCCAGCGGCTTCGATCGCGGCGACCGGATGCGCTCCACCGTCGAGGTCCTCCGCCGCGACCTCGGTCGCGGACCGCTGCTCTACCGGTACTCGGGCGTCGAGGCCGAGGGCGAGCGGCCCTTCGTCGCCGCCTCCTTCTGGCTCGTCTCGGCCCTGGCCTGCCTCGGCTCCCTGGCGGAGGCCTCCGCCCTCATGGACGACCTGTGCGCCCGCGCGAACGACGTCGGCCTCTATGCCGAGATGCTCGACGAGGACGGATCGTTCTGGGGCAACATGCCGCAGGCGCTGTCGCACCTGGGGCTGATCGACGCGGCGCTGACGATCGCGGACCTGCGGGGGTGAGGGCGGCGGGGCTGAGCGCGACGGGCTGAGCCCGGCGGCTGGCGCGTGCCGCGGGCTGGTGCGGCGCCACCCCGACTCACACCGGGACGCGGCCCAGCGTCTCCACGATCCGGCCCGGCACGGTCTCATCCTGCAGCGACGTGGTGTCGCCGAGCGGGCGGCCGTCGAAGATGTCGACCAGCAGCCGGCGCATGATCTTGCCCGAGCGGGTCTTGGGCAGGTCGTCGACGAGCACGATGTGGCGCGGCTTGGCGATCGCGCCGATCTCGCGGGTGACCTGGTCGCGCAGGTCGGCCTCCGTCGGCGCCGCGCCCGAGGGCACGACGAACGCCGCGACCGCCTGCCCGGTGGTGTCGTCGCCGACGCCCACGACCGCGGCCTCCGACACGGCGGGATGGGCGACCAGCGCCGACTCGATCTCGATCGTCGAG
>JAEWDJ010000088.1 GCA_023390155.1 Actinomycetes bacterium
GAGCCCGCGGCCCGCCCATCGGCGACGCCCGCGTTCCGCTAGCGTCGAGCCATGCGGATCTCAGTGCTGTTCGGCGGCGCGAGCGAGGAGCGGGACGTCTCGATCGCGAGTGCGACCCAGGTCGTCTCCGCCCTCCGAGCGCGCGGGCACGATGTCCTCGCGGTCGACACGGCGTTCGGCGCGCTCTCCGCCGCCGACGAGCAGGGGGTGCTCACGGCGTCGGTCGCTGCCGCCCCGCCCACCGGCGCGGAACTGGAAGCCCTCTCGCCGGCGACGGCCTCCTCGTTGCAGCTGCCGGCGGCGATCGGCGACAGCGACGTCGTGTTCCTCGCTCTGCACGGAGGGTCCGGGGAGGACGGCCGCATCCAGGCGCTGCTCGATCTCGCGGGCCTTCCCTACACGGGTTCCGGCCCGCTGGGCAGCGGACTGGCGATGGACAAGGACGTCGCGAAGACCCTCCTGCGAGCGGCGGGAGTGGACACCCCAGACTGGCTCCTCGCCCCGCAGCCGACCGACGCGGTCACGCGTGCGCTCGGCTACCCGGTGGTCGTCAAGCCGACGGCCCAGGGGTCGACCGTCGGCTTGTCGGTCGTGCGGTCGCCGGAGCAGCTCCAGGGCGCCGTCGAGCGTGCGTCGCAGTACGGTCCCGTGATGATCGAGCAGTTCGTCCGCGGGCGCGAGCTCACCGTCGGGGTGCTCGACGGTCAGGCGCTCGCCGTCGGCGAGATCCTGCTGCCCCCGGACAGCGCCTTCTCCTACGAAGAGAAGTACCAGCCGGATGCGGTCGTGGAACGGTTCCCCGCCGACATCCCGTCTGACATCGCCGAGGCGACCCGCGCCGCCGCCGTCCGCGCGCACGAGGTACTGCGGCTGGGCGGCTACAGCCGTTCGGACTTCCGCCTCGACGACGGCGGGCGCGTCTGGATCATCGAGGCCAACAGCCTGCCCGGGATGACCGCGACCAGTCTGCTCCCCCAGTCCGCCGCGGCCGTGGGTATCGGCTACGACGAGCTCTGCGAACGCATCTGCCGGCTGGCGATCACGGGCTAGACGGAGGCCGCTAGCCTCCGGTGCCGCCGCCCGTCCCGCCGCCGGTGTCGGTGCCGTTCCCGTTCCCGGTGCCGCCGGTCCCGCCCGTCCCCTGCCCGGTGCCCGGCTCCGGGGTCGCGCTCCCTCGCGGCATCGGCGTGTTCGAGGCCTGCCCGCTGCTCAGGTACACGGTGACGCTCCCGCCGCCTTCCACCGACGACCCGGCGGCCGGATCCGTGCTCGCGACCGTGCCCGCGGGCTGGGAGCTTGCGATCGGGGTCTCGTCGATCGTGACGTCGAGGCCCAGCGCCTCCAGCAGCTTCTGCGCCTGGGCCGGCGTCTTGCCGGTCACGTCCGGGACCGTCAGCTTGCTGCCGTAGAGGGAGGAACTCTGCGCCTCGGGGAAGTCGTCCCCGCCGTAGACCTGGTCGAGCGCCTTCTGGATCGGCTTCACGATCGAGAACTTGACGTTGCCGCCGCCGACGCCGTTGAACGACAGGCTGCGGAGCGGGGTGGAGCCGGAGACGTTGCCGACCCACGTGGCCTGCGCGACCTTCGTGGTGGAGGTGATGAGCCAGTTCTGCAGGGAGTCGTCCGTGGTGCCCGTCTTGCCCATGACCGGGGTGCCGTCCCACGGGTTGGCGCTCGTGGCGGTGCCGTCCGTCATCACGCCCTGGAGGGCGTAGGTGACGCCCGCGGCGATGTCCTTGTCGAGTCCCTGCGTGCAGGTGGTGGGGCTGACCTTGTGCTCGCTGCCGTCGGCGTTGATCACCTTGTCGATTGCGACCGGCGTGCACACCGTGCCGCCGTTCGCGATGCCGGCGTAGGCCGTCGCCATGGTGAGGGGCGCGACCTCGTTGGTGCCGAGGATCATCGACGGGTACGAGTTGAGCGTCCCGCCGGTGGCGGCGGGGTGCACGCCGAGGGACTTCGCCGCGTTCAGGATGGAGCAGAGGTCGGTCTTGGTGGCCATCATCGCGAAGGCCGTGTTGACCGACTCCGCGGTCGCCGACATCACGGAGAGCCGGCTCGCCGATCCCTCGTCGTTCGACACCTGCCAGGCGGGACCGGAGACGTCCCCGCAGGTGCTGGTGAAATCGGACATCGGGAAGGTGTGCTGGGAGGCGTTCACGTACTCGTACAGGCTGTGCCCGGCCTCCAGCCAGGCGGCCAGGTCGAACGCCTTGAACGTCGACCCGGTCTGGAACCCGGACGAGCCGCCGTACGCCTCGTCGGTGTTGTAGTTCACCGCGGTCGTGCCGTCCGCGGGCTGGTCGGTGTTGTTGAAGGCCCGGTTCTGCACCATCGTCACGATGCGTCCCGTGCCGAGTTCGACGGAGACGTTGGATGCGCCCAGGTCGATACCCGCCTTGCTGCCCGGGATGTACTTGCTCAGCGACTGCTGGGCGACCGACTGCAGGTCGAGGTTCAGCGTCGTGTAGATCTTGAGCCCACCGCGGTTGAGCGTCGCCCACCGGTCGTCGGCGGTCTTGCCGTAGGCGGCGTCGGTCAGGATCACGTCGCGCACGTAATCGCAGAAGAACGCGGCGTTGTACTGCTGCGCCGCCGCGCATCCCGAGGTCGTCGGCGTGATCGCCGGCTGGATCGGCGTCTTCTTCGCCGCGTCGCGGTCGGCCGCCGTGATCTTGTGGTTCACGTACATGCGGTCGAGCACGTAGTCGCGGCGCTCCGTGGTCAGCTTGTACCCGTTGGCGCTGCCGTTGTCCGTGTTGTCGGGCTGGTCGATCCGCAGGTTGGCCGGGTTGTTCACGATCGCGACGAGCGTCGCCGCCTGCGGCAGCGTCAGGTCCTTCGCGGCCACCCCGAAGTAGTAGTGGGCCGCCGCCTCGATGCCGTACACCTGACCGCCGAAGCCGACGACGTTCAGGTATCCCATGAGGATGTCCTTCTTGCTGTACTTCTTCTCCAGCCCGACCGCGTAGCGCATCTCCTGCACCTTGCGCTGGAGGGTGACCCCCGCCGCGTCGTCGTAGCAGGCCTGCACCGCCTTCTGCGAGGTCAGCGCCTCGCACTTCTCGACCTCCACGTTCTTCACGTACTGCTGCGTGATCGACGACCCGCCCTGCACGTCGCCGCCGACCACCGTGGCGAGCGCCCCGCGAACGGTCCCGAACACATCCACCGCGCCCTCGGTGTAGAACCGCGGATCTTCGGCCGCGACCACCGCGTCCTTCACGCTCTGGGAGACGGCGTCCCACCCGACGTCCTGCCGGTTCTGCGCGTAGAAGGTCGCGATCGGCACGTCCTGACCGCCCTGCTTGGCGTAGACGGTCGAGTTCTGCGCGAACTGCTGGATGTCGAGGTTCGCCGGCAGCCGGTTGAAGTCCGAGATGCCCGCGGCCGCCGCGATCCCCGTTCCCAGGAAACCCGGAAGAACGAACAGCGAGCTCAGCACCGCCGCGATCAGCGTCAGCCCCAGGAACTGCGCGACCGCACGCCCCCGCGTGCGCGGCATCCGCGGCTCCAGCCGCCGCACCGGCGCCAGAATGCGGTCGATCAGCGGCGGACGGTTCGAATCGTGAGTAGACACCCGTCCACGCTTCCAAACCGGGCTGTGGGATCGGTCAGCGGGACGTGGGTGCTCCTTGGAAGACATACAGAAACGCCGCGCCCGCACCTGCGGACGCGGCGTCTCATGCCGACTCGATCGGGGTCGAGCAGCCCTTAGGCCGCCGCCGCCAGCACCTCCCGGGCGCTGACGCGCAGCGCGCCGTCGACGGCGTCGACCAGGACGGTGCCGCCGTCGACCAGCTCGCCGGTGACGAGGAGGTCGGCGATGCGGTCGTCGAGCTCGCGCTGGATGACGCGGCGCAGCGGGCGGGCGCCGTACTCGGGCTCATAGCCGGCCTCGGCGATCCAGGAGATCGCGGCCTCCGTGGTGTCGAGCGCGATGCCGCGAGTCGCCAGGCGGGCGGCCGTGGCGTTCAGCAGCAGGCGCACGATCGAGCGGAGCTGGTCGGCGTCCAGCTTGCGGAAGAGCACGATCTCGTCGATGCGGTTGAGGAACTCGGGGCGCATCGCCTCGCGGAGCTTGCCCATGACGCGGTCGCGGATGTCCTTCTCGGACGAGAAGCCGTCCGTACCGGCCGCGACGAAGCCGAGGGCGCCGCTGCGGGAGGCGAGGAACTCCGAGCCGAGGTTGGAGGTCATGATGACGACCGTGTTGCGGAAGTCGACCGTGCGGCCCTGGCCGTCGGTGAGGCGGCCGTCGTCCAGCACCTGCAGCAGCAGGTTGAAGACGTCGGGGTGGGCCTTCTCGATCTCGTCGAACAGCACGACCGAGTACGGGTTGCGGCGCACGCGCTCGGTCAGCTGGCCGGCCTCGTCGTAGCCGACGTACCCGGGAGGGGCGCCGACCAGGCGCGCGACGGTGTGGCGCTCGCCGAACTCGCTCATGTCGAACCGGAGCATCGCCTTCTCGTCGCCGAAGAGGGACCCGGCCAGGGACTTCGCCAGCTCCGTCTTGCCGACGCCGGTCGGGCCGAGGAAGAGGAAGCTGCCGACGGGCCGGCGCTCGTCGCCGAGGCCGGTGCGGTTGCGGCGCACGGCCTTGGCGACCGCGGCGACCGCGTCGTCCTGGCCGATGACGCGCTCGTGCAGCTCCGACTCCAGGCGGGCCAGGCGCTCGCGGTCGGCCTCGCCGATGCGGGACACCGGGATGCCGGTGGCGCGGGAGACGATGGCCGCGATCTCGGGCTCGTCCACGACGGCGTCGGGGCGCGGGGCGCTGCCGAGTCCGTCGATGGCGCGCTGGACCGACTCGATCTCGTCGCGGAGGCGCGAGGCCTCCTCGTAGTGCTCGGCGGCCACGGCCGAGTTCTTCTCGGCCTCGAGGGTGGCGAGCTGCTGCATCAGGTCGGACGCGTCCACGCGCTTGCCCAGCGACAGGCGCAGGCGGGCGCCGGCCTGGTCGATGAGGTCGATGGCCTTGTCCGGCAGGAAGCGGTCGGAGACGTAGCGGTCCGAGAGCTCGACGGCGGCGCGGAGCGCGTCGTCCGTGTAGCGGACGCCGTGGTGCTCCTCGTACGCGCCGCGCAGCCCCTGCAGGATCAGCACGGCGTCGTCGACGCTCGGCTCGCCCACCGTCACGGGCTGGAAGCGGCGCTCCAGCGCCGGATCCTTCTCGATGCGGCGGTACTCCTTGAGGGTCGTCGCGCCGACCAGGTGCAGGTCGCCGCGGGCGAGACGGGGCTTCAGGATGTTGCCCGCGTCCATCCCGCCGGACTCGCCGGACCCTCCGGCGCCGACCACGGTGTGCAGCTCGTCGATGAACACGATCAGCTCGTCCGTTCCGGCGCTGATCTCGTCCATGAGCGCGGTGAGCCGCTCCTCGAAGTCGCCGCGGTACCGGGTACCGGCGACCATCCCGGCCAGGTCGAGCGTGACGACCTTCTTGTCCCGCAACTGCTCCGGGACGTCCCCGGCCACGATCGCGCGGGCGAGGCCCTCCACGATCGCGGTCTTGCCGACGCCGGCCTCGCCGACCAGCACCGGGTTGTTCTTGGTGCGGCGGGAGAGGATCTCGACGGTCTGCTCGATCTCGTCGAGCCGGCCGACGACCGGGTCGAGGCGGCCCTCACGGGCGAGCTCGGTCAGGTCGGTGCCGAAGCGGTCGAGCATGGGGGTCTGCGAGTCGCTCTCCGCGTCCTCGGGCTCGCCCGGGGCGCCGGCGCCGACCGTGGCGGTCTGGCGCATGGCGTTGGTGAGCGCGTCGGCGGTCACGCCGGCGGCCTGGAGGACCTGGCCGGCCGGGGCGTCCTGCCCGATCACGAGCGCGAAGAACAGGTGCTCGGGGTCGATGTAGGTCGAGCCGGAGGCGCGAGCCACCTGGTAGGCGTGGAAGAGGGCGCGCTGGGCGGAGGCCGTGATGGACGCGGCGTCCGCGTCCACGGGCTCGCCCGAGGCGGGAAGGCGCTGCTCGGCGGCGAGCACGACGCGCGCCGGGTCGACCCCGATGCCGCGCATCGCGTCGGCCGCGGGCTCCTCGCCCGCCATGACGCGCAGGATGTGCAGGGCGTCCAGCTCGCGGTGGCCGTGCTCCAGAGCGAAGCGGCCCGCATCGGCGAGGATCTCCTGCGTACGCCGGCTGAGGAACCGGCTGATGTCGATCGAGCGCGCGGCGCGCGCACGCTCACCCGCGAGGTAGCGGGCCAGGAACTCGTCGAACGAGCCGGCTCCGCCGCTCTCGGGAGTGAAGTTCTCGGGCACGTGATCTCCAGTTTCTAAAGTTGAGTGGTGTGCACTCAAGTTCAACGAAACCGGGGCGGGGATATTCCCGGGTGCCGGAATACATGTTCAGCGGGGGTGCGGGTAGCGCCCGCCTGCCGATGACCGGAGTCGCCGCTCAGTCCGCGGCCACCACCCGGAGCACCCGCAGAACCGCGTCCACCGCCTCCGCCGGGTCGCCCCGCTCCCCCGCCGCCCAGTCGACGAGGGCGGAGCGGCTGGCGGCCTCGTACGCCGCGGCGACCGCGTTCGCGACCGCACGCGGCTCGCGCGGGAGACGGCCGGCGATGAAATCGGCGAGGTCGGCGGTCCACGGGAGGTTGGTCCGCTGGCCGAACGCGGCGAGCTCGGGCTCGGTGGAGACCAGGGTCGCCCAGCGGGAACCGAGCCGGCGCACCGAGTCGTGGGAGACCGAGCGCACGACCGCGCGGCGCAGCAC
>JAEWDJ010000449.1 GCA_023390155.1 Actinomycetes bacterium
CGCGCAGACCGGGCGCGAGGAGAATGCCGCAGCCGCGACCGCCGCGCGTGACGCGTTCGTCGCCGCCGTGCTCGCCGAGGCGCCGGACGCCCGGCTCACCGGGCATCCCGCGCGCCGGCTCCCCGGCACCGCCTCCTTCGTGTTCCCGGGCACCAACGGGGAGGCCGTGCTGCTCGAGCTGGAGCGCCGCGGGATCGTCTCCTCCAGCGGATCCGCCTGCGCCGCCGGCAGCGAGGACGCCTCACACGTGCTCCTCGCCCTCGGCTACCCGGAGGACCTCGCCCGAACCGCGGTGCGGTTCTCGTGGGGCCCCGAGGTGACCGCCGAGCAGCTCGCCGCCGTCGCCCCCGCCGTCGGGGAGGCCGTGCGCGCCGTGCGCTCGCTGGGGCGCTGAGAACCCTCCCTTCTATTCCCGGTTTCGCGGTCAGTGAACGGGCCCATCGTTTACCCGCGCGAAACCCCGGATGTCCGCGGTCGCCGCTACTGTGGACCGGTGACTGAGCAGACCTCACCTGTGCCCGACGCCCTCGCCGAGCCCCGCGACGCCGCCACCGCGGACGCCGGCCATTCGGCGGCCTCCGCCGCCGCGGCGCTCGACCCGCGCGTCGAACGGCGCAACAACCGGGTGATCTGGCTGCTGCTCGCCGCGACGTTCGTCGTCATCCTCAACGAGACGATCATGACGGTCGCCATCCCGAAGCTGATGGACGACCTGAAGATCGACGCGCTGGCCGCCCAGTGGCTGTCGACGGCCTTCATGCTGACCATGGCGATCGTCATCCCGATCACCGGGTTCCTGCTGCAGCGGTTCACCACGCGCACGATGTTCATCGCGGCGATGTCGCTCTTCTCCCTCGGCACCCTGACCGCGGCGCTCGCCCCCGGCTTCGCCGTGCTCGTCGGCGCCCGCGTCATCCAGGCCTCGGGCACCGCGATGATGCTGCCGCTGCTCATGACGACGCTCATGACGCTGGTCCCGCCGGCGAAGCGCGGCCGCACGATGGGCAACGTCTCCATCGTGATCTCGGTCGCGCCGGCCATCGGGCCGACGATCTCGGGCTTCATCCTCAACTACCTCGCCTGGCGCTGGATCTTCCTCATCGTCCTGCCGATCGCGCTCGTCATGCTCCTCATCGGGATGCGCTTCGTCGAGAACGTGACCGAGACGCAGAAGGTGCGGATCGACGTGCTGTCGGTCATCCTCTCCGCCCTCGGCTTCGGCGGCCTGGTCTACGGGCTCAGCCTCTCGGGCGAGTCGGGAGGCGCGACGGGCGCCTCCGCCGGGCCGGCGCTCTGGATCTCGCTCGCGATCGGCGTGGTGGGGCTCGCGAGCTTCATCGTGCGCCAGCTGATCCTGCAGCGCAGCGACCGGGCGCTGCTCGACCTGCGCACCTTCCGCTCGCCGGTGTTCACGGTCTCCATCGTGCTCATGGCGATCAGCACCGCCGCCATGTTCGGCGTCATCATCGTGCTGCCGCTCTATCTGCAGCACGTGCTGCACCTCGACACCCTCTCGACCGGTCTGCTGCTGCTCCCCGGCGGGCTGGTGATGGGCCTCGCCGCGCCGTTCGTCGGCCGGCTCTACGACCGGTTCGGGCCACGCGTGCTCGTCGTCCCCGGTTCGGTGCTGGTCAGCCTCGCGCTGTGGTCGCTCGCGTTCGTCACCGAGCACCCCGGTCGGGATGGTGCTCGCCGCGCACGTCGTGATGAGCCTCGGCCTCGCCCTGATGTTCACCCCGCTGTTCACCGCCGGGCTCGGCGCGGTGCCGCCGCACCTGTATTCGCACGGCAGCGCGATCGTCGGGACGGTGCAGCAGGTGGGCGGAGCCGCGGGCACCGCGCTGTTGGTCGCGGTGCTGTCGGCGCAGACGGCGGCACTCTCGGCGGGAGGCGCATCCCTCGACGTCGCCACCGCCGGCGGCATCAAGGCGGCGTTCTTCGCCGCGGCGATCATCTCGCTCTTCGCGATCGTCGGGTCGTTCTTCATCAGCAAGCCCGCGGACTCCGTGTCGGACCACGCGTTCGCCCACTGACCGCCTGACCGGCGTTGCCTGCCGGGGCAGGCGGCACTAGGGTCGCGGCATGGCGCGGGGTGTGGAGGCGAGCACGGTCGAGGAGTACCTCGACCGGATCGGGGAGCCGTTCGGCGGCGCGCTGCGCACCGTGCGCGACCGGATCCTGACGATCGTGCCGGAGGCCGAGCAGGTGATCAGCTACCGCGTGCCGGTCTTCCGGGTGCACGGCAAGGCGCTCGTCGGGCTGTCCGCGACGGCGACGGAGTGCAGCCTCCTGCTGATGAGCCCGCCGGCCGCGGCCGAGCTCGCGGGCGCACTGGGCGAGGGCAGCATCAGCGGCGCGACGCTGCACTTCCCGCCCGCAGCGCCCCTCGGCGAGGAGACGCTGCGGACGGTGCTGGCGGTTCGCCTGCGGGAGATCGGCTCCTAGCCGGCCAGCTCGCGCACGACCTCCGCGATGCCGCGAGGCGGCCGGCCGAGCAGGGCGGCGAGGTCGCCGGACTCGGCGCCGAGCACGTCGCGGGCGGCGAGGGCGTGGAGCGGGCCGAACGGTCCAACGGCCTCCGCATCGACGGCGACGTGCCGCACGGGATGCCCGAGCG
>JAEWDJ010000452.1 GCA_023390155.1 Actinomycetes bacterium
GCCGAGGAGCGCAGCACGTTCCAGATCGCGGTCGAGCGGATGAGCGGTCGCGGGCCCGCCGCGCACCAGGTGTGGCTGCCGCCGCTGCGCGATCCCGAGCCGCTCGACCGGCTCATGCCCGACCTCGCGGCGGACCCGGCGCTCGGCCTGGTATCGCCGTCCTGGCGCGCGGCCGGCTCCCTCACCGTGCCCCTCGGCGTCGTGGACGTGCCGCTCGAGCAGCGCCGCGAGCAGCTCGTGGTGTCGCTCGGCGGCGCGGGTGGTCACGTGGCGATCGTCGGCGGTCCGCTGAGCGGCAAGTCGACACTCGCGCGCACGCTGGTCGCCTCCCTCGCCCTGACCGCGACGCCCCTCGAGCTGCAGTTCTACGTGCTCGACTTCGGCGGCGGCAGCTTCGTCGGTATGCAGGGGCTGCCGCACCTCTCCGGCGTCGCGACCCGCACCGAGGAGGAGTCGGTGCGGCGCACGGTCGCCGAGGTCGAGTCCATCCTGGACGCGCGCGAGCTGTACTTCCGCCAGCACGGCGTGGACTCCATCGACACCTACCGCCAGCGCCGGGCCGAGGGCCTGGTGGACGACGGCTGGGGCGACGTCTTCCTCGTCGTCGACGGCTGGGCGACGCTGCGCACCGAGTACGACGCGCTGGAGCCGCGCATCCAGGCGATCGCCGCGCGCGGTCTGAGCTTCGGCGTCCACCTCGTCGTAACGACGAACCGCTGGCTGGAGATCCGCGCGAGTCTGAAGGACCTGCTCCAGACCCGCCTGGAGCTGCGCCAGGGCGACGCGAGCGACTCCGAGATCGACCGCAAGGCCGCCGAGAACGTGCCGGCCGACGCGCCGGGGCGGGGGCTCGCGCCCAGCAAGCTGCACATGCTCGGCGCACTGCCGCGCATCGACGGCTCGGGCGACGCCTCCCGGCTGGTCGACGGGGTCGAGGACCTCGTGGAACGCGTGACCCGCGCGTGGCGCGGCCCGGCGGGTCCGAAGCTGCGGCTGCTGCCGGAGGCCATCTCGCTCGACGAGGTGCGCGCCCAGGCGCCCGCCGGCGACCGGCGGCTGCTGCTGGGTGTCGACGAGGCGCAGCTCGCGCCCTTCGGCGTCGACCTCGCGGCGGAGTCCCACCTCTACCTCTACGGCGACTCCGGGATGGGCAAGTCGTCCTTCCTGCGCGGGATCGTGCAGGAGATCGGCCGCCTCTACGCGCCCGACCAGGCGAAGATCTTCGTCGTGGACTACCGCCGGGCGCTGCTCGGGGAGATCCCGAGCGAGTACCTCGGCGCCTACATCACGTCGCACGACCAGGCCATGTCGGGCGTCGGTGAGCTCGCGCAGTTCTTCTCCAGCCGCCTGCCCGGCCCGGACGTCACGACCGAGCAGCTGCGCGACCGCTCCTGGTGGAAGGGCGCGGAGGGCTTCGTGATCGTGGACGACTACGACCTCGTCGCGACCAGCCAGGGCAACCCGATCGCGGCACTGCGCCCGCTGCTGGCGCAGGCGGCCGACGTCGGCCTCCACGTGATCATCACGCGGCGCACGGGCGGCGCGAGCCGGCAGGCCTACGACCCGATCATCCAGGGGTTCACCGATCTAGGCGTGACGGGCATCCTGCTCGGCGGCAACCCCGAGGAGGGGGCGCTGATCGACCGCGTCAAGCCGATCCCGTCGGTGCCCGGCCGCGCCCAGGTCGTCAGCCGCGAGCGCGGACTCTTCTCGGCGCAGCTCGCCCTCCCTGCGACCCGAACGGGGCGCTGAGATCACGCGTGGAATCGCATAAGCTGGCGGGGACGCCGGGGATCCGGCGGCCCTGTGACCAGACCGGGGCCGCGCGAGCCGGTTCGTCGGGGGAGAGGATCAGGATGCCGGGGCGTAGCGAGCGGAGTGCCGGGGCATGAGCAGGCGTGCCATCGCGTCCCCGCCGGTCCTGCCGGGCTACGCCGTCATCCGGCCGCTGGGCTCCGGCGGCTTCGCCGATGTGTTCCTCTACGAGCAGGACCTCCCGCGTCGCGTCGTCGCGGTGAAGGTCCTCGCCGCCGAGGCGGTCAGCGAGGGGACCCTGCGCGCCTTCAACGCCGAGGCGGACATCCTCGCCCGGCTGAGCGCGCATCCCGCGATCGTGACCGTGCACCTGGCGAGCATCTCGTCGGACGGGCGCCCGTTCTTCGTCATGGAGTACTGCCCGGACACGATGAGCGCGCGCCTGCGCCGCGACTCGCTCGCCCTGACGACCGTGCTGGAGACCGGGGTGCGGATCGCGGGCGCGGTCGAGACCGTGCATCGCGCGGGGCTGCTGCATCGCGACATCAAGCCGTCCAACATCCTGATCACGGCGCTCGGCTCGGCCGTGCTGGCCGACTTCGGCATCGCCGCCGCCGACGACGAGGACGGCGACGTCGCCATGTCGGTGCCCTGGTCGGCGCCCGAGGTGCTGCAGGAGGCGACGAACGGCACGGTGGCCAGCGAGGTGTGGAGTCTCGCGGCGACCGTCTACACGCTCCTCACCGGCCGCAGCCCGTTCGAGTCCGACCGCCGCCAGGCGAACACGCGCGACCAGATGACGGCGCGCATCGTGAAGGCCGTCTACACGCCCACCGGCCGGGACGACGTCCCGCCGCGCCTCGAGGAGGCGCTGCGCACGGGCCTGTCGAAGGACCCGTCGCGCCGGTTCGCCTCCGCCCAGGCGTTCGCCGAGGAGCTGCGCTGGGTGCAGTACGAGCTCGGCATCCCGCCGACCGCGATCGAGGTCGCGTCGCCCGAGTGGGCGCG
Source organism: Actinomycetes bacterium (assembly GCA_023390155.1). GTDB lineage: Bacteria > Actinomycetota > Actinomycetes > Actinomycetales > Microbacteriaceae > Leifsonia. The sequence continues at coordinate 2,764 of JAEWDJ010000452.1, forward strand.
TGCCGCCGGTCTCATCGACCTCGACGACCGCGACCGCCGCGGGCCGGTGGTCTCGACCGTGAACCCGGACTCCCGGCGCGCTCAGCGGGAGGCCAAGCAGGCTGCCGCCGTCGCGGAGGCCAAGCGCGACCGCGACGGGCTCGTCGTGCGCGAGCGGCGCTGGGCGGGCAACCCGCTGGT
>JAEWDJ010000488.1 GCA_023390155.1 Actinomycetes bacterium
CAGGTACCCGTACAGGTCGCGCTGCAGGGACAGGAACCCGGTGAGCCGTTCGGTGCCCCACGTCGGCCAGTGGTGCGAGGCGAACAGGACGTCGGATCGGGCCGCGTACCGATTGATCGCCTCGGTCAGGTACGTCGACCACTTCGGCGGGGCACGGGGGGTGCTCACCCAGGACGAGGTCGAGAGCGGCGTGCCGGTGATCGCCCCCGCGGGGTTCCTCGAGCACGCGATCGCCGAGAACGTGTATGCGGGCACCGCGATGGCGCGGCGCGCGGCATACATGTACGGGGCCGTGCTGCCGCGCGGTCCGCGCGGGGGCGTGGGCGCAGGACTCGGCCAGACCACGTCGGTCGGCACCGTCTCGCTGATCGCGCCCACCGTCGACATCACCGAGACGGGTCAGGAGCTGACCGTCGACGGGGTCCGCATCGTCTTCCAGCTGGCGCCCGGAACCGAGGCTCCGGCCGAGATGCACTTCTACTTCCCCGACCGGGCGGCGCTCTGCATGGCGGAGAACGCCACGCACACGCTGCACAACCTCCTGACCCTGCGCGGCGCGCTCGTGCGCGACCCGCACGCCTGGGCGGGCTACCTGTCGGAGGCGATCGAGCGCTGGGGCGGCGAGGCGCAGGTCGTGTTCGCCTCCCATCACTGGCCGACCTGGGGGCAGGACGAGATCGTCCACTTCCTCGGGGTGCAGCGCGACCTCTACGCCTATCTGCACGATCAGACGCTGCGCTATCTCAACCAGGGCTACACGGGCGCGGAGATCGCCGAGCTCATCCAGTTGCCGCCGGCGCTCGAGGACGAGTGGAGCACGCACGGCTACTACGGCTCGGTCTCGCACAACGTCAAGGCGATCTACCAGCGCTACATGGGCTGGTTCGACGGCAATCCGTCGCACTTGTGGCAGCATCCGCCGGCCGAGACCGCCTCCCGCTACGTGGAGGCCATGGGCGGCGCCGACGAGGTGGAGGCCCGCGCGGCCGATGCCGCGGCGACGGGCGATCTGCGCTGGGCCGCCCAGCTGCTCGACCACGTCGTGTTCGCCGACCCGGCGAACGCGTCGGCGAAGCGGGCCCTCGCGGACGTGCTGGAGCGTCTCGGGTTCGGCAGCGAGAACGGCACCTGGCGCAACTTCTTCCTTTCCGGCGCCCTGGAGCTTCGTGAGGGGCCGTTCGGCACGCCCATCGAGACGTCGAGCCACGACCTGCTCGCCGAGCTCACCCCGCGCCTGTTCTTCGACGCCCTGTCGGTGAAGGTCGACGGCCCGCGCGCCTGGGATCTCGACGTCGCCCTCCGCTGGAGCTTCCCCGACCGCGACGAGACCTATCGCACCACGCTCCGCAACGGCGTCTTCACCGCCGTGCGGGACGGCACGGGGGACGTCTCGCTGACGGTGACCGCCCCCAACGCGGCGGTCGCGATGCTCGCGCTGGGCGACGTCGCCGGCGCGACGGCGGCCGGGCTGACGCTCGACGGCGACGCGGAGGCGCTGGGCGCCGTGCTCGGGGTGCTCGACCAGGGCGACCCGGACTTCCCGATCGTCGAACCCTGACCCGTGGCGCGGCAGGAGGGACCCGTGTCGTCGATGGACCTGAACCAGCCGGACGACCAGACCGTCCGGGTGCAGCGCGCGCTCTGGCGCCACTGGGGAACGCCGGCCGCGATCTACGGGACCATCGTGTACGCGAGCGTGGTGGCCGCCTCCTCCGCGGGCAACGCCTCAGAGGACTCGGCCTGGCAGATCCTGGTCTTCAGCATCGTCAGCATCGTCGTCTTCTGGCTCGCCCACGTGTACTCGACCGCCCTCGGCTTCCACGGCGACGCCGACCGCCTGGGCGACCGGATGCGCGACTCGCTCCGGCACGCGATGGCGGAGTCGGCGGGCATGCTGGAGGCGGCGGTGATCCCGAGCGTGCCGCTCGTGCTCGCCGTGCTGGGTGTGCTGCCGTCGGGGGTCGCGACCTTCGTCTCCCTGTGGCTGTGCGTGCTGATGCTCGCGCTGCTCGGCTTCCTCGTCTTCCTGGTGCGGGGTCGGCCGTTCTGGGCCTGCCTCGCGGGCGCCGTCGTGACCGGCCTCTTCGGCGTGGTCGTGATCGTGCTGAAGATCTGGCTCCAGCACTGACGGCGCGACCACGGCGGCCGATCAGAACGACGCGATGCCCTTGCCGACCAGCACGACGCCCATGACGAGCAGGAGCACCGCCATCACGGTGGCGTTGTTGTCGACGAGCCAGCCGCGCAGTCCGTCGAGCGGGCCGCGCATCCGGTCGGCGGCGACGAGGTAGCCGATCACGGGGATGGCGACCGAGCTGGCCGCCACCAGCACGAAGACCAGGATCACGACGGCGTCGGCGCCCACCGAGAGACCCGCGGCGCCGATCGCGACGCCGGCGCCGGCGGCCAGCAGCAGGTTCTTGGGGTTGACCGCGGCGAGGATGAACGCGAGCACGAAGCCGCGCCCGGCCGTCATCTGGTCGATCGCTGACATCCACTTCGGCAGGGCGGCCGCCTCGCCGGGCTTCGGCCGCCCGCGCCACTGCCGCAGGGCGAGCAGGAGCAGCAGCACGCCGAGCAGGATCTTCACCGTGGCGACGATCGGCTGCGACTGGTCCGGCGCGGCCGCCGGGATGAGCCCCGAGAGCAGCGTGAACACGACCACCGCCACCACGATGCCGAGCACCCAGCCCAGCAGGAACCCGACGCTGGTGCCGCGCGCCTTCGGCGACAGCAGCATCAGGATCGCCGCGATGATCGGGATCGGACTGATCGCGATCCCGAGGGCCAGGGGGAGGGTGTCCCCGATCGCACTCCCCATACGTGTCTACTCCTTGTGCTCGGCGGTTCCGGACTTCCTGTGGGCCTTGTTCTCGAGCCGCTCGGCCTTGGCGGCGGCGGACTCCTCCTTCATGAGCTGCTTCGTCTCGTCCAGGTCGCCGATGGCGGCGCGCCAGATGCGGGCGCGCGGGTCGGAGTCGACCAGGATCGCGCGCGCCAGCAGGGTGAGCGGCACGGCCAGGATGGCGCCGATCGCGCCGAGCACGACCGCCCAGAACAGCACGGAGAAGAAGGTGAGCGTCTGGCTGAGCGAGACCGCGTTGCCGACGACCTTCGGCTGCACGATCGACTGGACGACGGCGTTGATGAGCCCGTACACGATGATGATCGCGATGACCGTGCCCCAGCCCCCGGTGAGATAACCGAAGACCAGCGGCGGCACCAGGGCGATGAAGTAGCCGACGTTCGGGATGAACGAGCACAGGAACGCCAGGATCGCCCAGAGCAGGGCGGCCGGCACCCCGAGCACCCACAGGGCGAGGCCGTTGATCACGCCCTGCACGATGCCGAGCAGGGTGGTCACCACCATGTAGCGGCGGACGCTGTGGGCGAAGGTGCTCATCGCGTAGACCAGGTTTGGCTTGGTCGGCTGCAGCTCGCGGAGCAGGGTCGGCGTGTAGGCGGCGTCGGCGGGCATCAGGATGAGCATGGTCAGCACCACCACGCCGAACGCGACGAAGCCGAAGGCGCCGCCGAGCAGGCTGGTGAAGAAGTTGACCAGCTTGGTCGGGTCGAAGCCGGACGCGACCGAGGCGACCTCGCTCTGGCTGATGCCGATGCTCTGCAGCCAGGCGCCGAACTGCTTGCCGAACTCGTCGAGTTGCGCCTGGTACTGCGGCAGCATCCCGACGAACTGCGCGAGCGCCACGATGAGGAGGCCGGCGAAACCGGCGAGGAGGGCGAACGTCGTGAGCGCGACGGCCCCGGTCGCGATGCCCGTCGGGGTGCCGTGCCGGGTGAGCCAGACGCGCACCGGCTGTGCGCAGATGGTCAGGACCAGGGCGAGCAGGGTGGGGGCGAGGATGCTGCCGATGGCGTGCATCCCGATGGCCACGACCGTGCCGGCGGCGAGCCCCAGCAGGATGCGAACCGCACGGCCGGAGGCCTCGGCCGCCTCCTGCCCGGGATCGGGTCCCGCGGGCGGGGCGGCCTCCGGCGCCTTCGCCCGACGATGGAAAGGCCACCAGTCAGGAGCGGCCATGAGGGCTCCTCTCCGCGTCGCTGCGGTCGGTCCGCAGTGCGGCGAGCGCTTCGCGGTTGGTGGCGAAGTGGCGCACGCCGTCGGCCAGGCCGAGATGCTCGAGCCGCTCCCGGATGCCGGGACGGACGCGCGTGAGCGAGAGATCGGCGCCGTGCGCGGCGAGGGAACGGCGCATCGTCTCCCACGCCTCCGCGCCGGTGACGTCGATGTCGGTCACCGCCTCCATGTCGAGCACGAGGTGCCGGGCGTCCGTCGCGGCGACCGCGCGCGCCACCGCCTGTTCGAAGACGGTGCTGTTGGCGAAGAAGAGAGGGGCGGCGAGCCGCACGACGATCACACCGGGTGCGGTCGGCTCGCCAGGGGGCGCGGCCTCCAGCAGCGACGCGTCGGGGTCGCCGTCGGCCTCGAGGGTGTCGATCGGCGGGTTCGCGGCCCGGCGGGTGACGTTGATCACCGCGAGCACGAAGGCGATCACGATGCCGGCGATGGGCCCGATGAACAGGGCGCCGAGGAAGCAGGCGGCGCCGATCGCGAACTCGAACCGGTCGAGCCGCCACAGCCGCACGAAGTCGCGGATGCCGAGGAGGGGCACGACGGCGACGGCGACGATCGTGCCGATGGCGGGGGAGGGCACGTCCTCCAGCAGGGCCGTGCCGAAGATCAGGAGCAGCAGCGTGCCGAGCGCCGTGATGAGGGTCGGCAGCTGGGTGCGGGAGCCGGCCTGGTCCATCGCCGCGGTGCGGGAGGTGGAGGAGCCGACGGTGAAGGAGCCGGTCACGCCGGCGCCGAGGTTGGCGACGCCGAAGGCGAAGAGGTCGCGGTTGGGCCGGGTGGGGTACGAGCGCTTCTCGCCGTACGACCGCGAGACGAGCAGGCCCTCGCCCATGGTGACCATGGTGAGCGCGATCGCGGAGGGCACGAGCACGAGCCAGTCCGACCAGGCGATGACCGGCCAGGTGAAGGACGGGGGGCCGGCGTCCACCGTCCCGAGCACGTCGACGCCGGCCTTCTCGGCGTCGGTGAGCACGACGACGATCGTGCCGACGATCAGCACGACGAGCGCCCACGGAACGGCCGCGGCGATGCGGCGGCCGACCAGCAGCACGACGAGGGCGCCGGCGGAGATCAGGAGCGACCACACGTTCAGCCCGGGGAGGCCCGTCACCAGCCCGACGAGCTTGTCGACGAACTCGCCGCCGCTGTCGATCTTCACGCCGAGCATCTTCGCCGCCTGCGACACCAGGATGTCGAGGGCCAGGCCGCCGACGAACCCGACGAGGATCGGCTTGGACAGGAAGTTGG
>JAEWDJ010000053.1 GCA_023390155.1 Actinomycetes bacterium
CTCGACGACGGCCGGCAAGCTGACGACCCGCATGCTGCACGCGCGCCGCTTCGCCGGTCTGTTCCACCGCGGCGAGCCCGTGCTCGGGGCGCTCGCCGCCCTGCTCGCGATCGGCTGCGCGGTGGCGGTCTCCTTCCCTGACACCTGGCGGCCCACCGCGCTGCTCGACTTCGCCCTCCCCGCGCTCGGCCTCATCGCGGTCGCCGCGATCGTGACGATCGCCGAGAACGCGATCACCACCAAGGAGCGGCCGATCGGCATCATGTGGGACCTGATGTGCTTCCTCCCGCGGGCCGGCCACCCGTACGGGCCGCCCTGCTACGCCGAGCGCGTCATCCCCGAGCTGCGGAGCCGCCTCGTCGCCTGGCTCGAGACCGACCTCGTGAAGGGCGTCGTGGTCGACGGCCGGGACACGCGGACGGAGGCCCAGCGGGCCGACGACGAGCTCGCCGCCCTGAACCTGCCCCAGCGGCGCAAGGTCGTCCTGAGCGCCCACAGCCTCGGCGGCGTGCTCGCGGTCGCCTGCCTGTTCACGCTCGGCGCCGACACCAGGGACGGCCTGCGCAACGTCGGCCTGTTGACCTACGGGACGCAGTTGCGCGCGTTCTTCGGCCGGTTCTTCCCCGAGCTGTTCGGCGGGGAGGTGCTCGGCGTCCGCAAGAGCGGCGGGCCCTCCCTGTGGAGCGCCGACCCGTGGCTCCGGCAGGTGAACCGCGATCAGGAGGCCCCGCCCGTGCCGCGACCTGGCGCGGGCCCGGAGCCGACCCTCCGGGAGCTGCTGACGCAGCCCGACGGGAGCATCGCGTGGATCAACCTGTGGCGCCGCACGGATTACCTCGGCTTTCCCGACGACTCGTACGACGACAACGACATCGACCGCGGTGCCGACGAGTTCGGGCCGGCGCGCTACCTGGTGAAGGTGGCGACGCATCCCGGCTACCAGGCCTCCGCGCAGTACATGACGGCCCTCCGCGACCTCGCGAAACGCATCTGACGCGCTTAAAACCGAGTGTTGTAAGGTATTGCCCACCACCCGGCACCACCCACGACCACATCGAAGGAGAACCATGGTCGACCGTCTCGCCAGCGCCACCGAACTCACCACCGAGGAGAAGGCGTCCCTCACCTCCGGCAGGAGCTTCTGGGAGACGGAGGCCGTCCAGCGCGTCGGCATCCCCTCCATCTACCTCACCGACGGCCCGCACGGCGTGCGCAAGCAGAGCCAGGGCGGCGACCACCTCGGCATCGGCGACAGCGTGCCGGCCACCTGCTTCCCGCCCGCGGTCGCCCTCGGCTCGTCGTGGGATGCCGAGCTGCTCGAGCGCGTCGGCGCCGCCCTGGGCGAGGAGGCCAAGGCGGAGGGCGTGGGCGTGCTGCTCGGCCCGGGCATCAACATCAAGCGCTCGCCGCTCTGCGGGCGCAACTTCGAGTACCTCTCCGAAGACCCCGTCGTCAGCGGGCACCTGGGCGCGGCGCTCGTGCGCGGCCTCCAGTCGCAGGGCGTCGGGGCCTCTCTCAAGCACTTCGCCGCTAACAACCAGGAGACCGACCGGATGCGCGTGAGCGCCGACGTCGACGAGCGTCCGCTCCGCGAGATCTACCTCCGCGGCTTCCAGCGCGTCGTCGAGGACGCCCAGCCGTGGACGGTCATGTGCTCGTACAACCGCATTAACGGCGTCTACGCCAGCGAGGACCCGTGGCTGCTCACGAAGGTCCTCCGCGACGAGTGGGGCTTCGAGGGCCTCGTCGTCTCCGACTGGGGCGCCGTGAACGACCGCGTGTCGGCGCTGGCCGCCGGCCTCGACCTGGAGATGCCGACCTCCGGGGGCGTCACCGACGCGCAGCTGGTGGCCGCCGTGCGCGACGGGTCGCTCGACGAGTCCGTGCTCGACCGGGGCGCCCAGCGCGTCATCGACCTCGTGCAGAAGGCGGTCGACAACGCGGACGCCGACGCCTCCTACGACGTGGACGCGCACCACGCGCTCGCCCGCGAGGTCGCCGGCCGCAGCATCGTGCTCCTGAAGAACGAGGGTGTGCTGCCGCTCGCCGCCGAGGCGGGGCGCAGCATCGCGGTCATCGGCGAGTTCGCGCGCACTCCGCGGTACCAGGGCGCCGGTTCGTCGCAGATCGTCCCGACCCGGCTGGACAACGCGCTCGACGAGGTCCGCGCGCTCGCCGGCGGCGCCGAGGTCGCCTTCGCCCCGGGCTACGCGCTGGGGGAGGAAGCCGCATCCGCCGATGTCGCGGCGCTCACCGCCGAGGCCGTCGCCGCCGCAGCCGCCGCGGACGACGTGCTGCTCTTCCTCGGCCTCCCCGGCGAGGACGAGTCCGAGGGCTACGACCGCGACCACATCGAGCTCCCCGCCGCCCAGACCGACCTGCTGGAGGCCGTGCTCGCCGCCAACCCGCGCGTCACGGTCGTGCTCTCGAACGGTGGCGTCGTGCGGGTCTCCGGCTGGGCCGGCCGCGTGCCCGCGATCGTCGAGGGCTGGCTGCTCGGTCAGGCCGGCGGTGGCGCGATCGCCGATGTGCTGTTCGGCGTCGTGAACCCCTCCGGCCGTCTCGCGGAGACCATCCTGGTGCGCCTCGAGGACTCCGCCGCCTCGCTCAACTTCCCGGGAGAGAAGGGCCACGTCCGCTACGGCGAGGGCCTCTTCGTCGGGTACCGCGACGTCGACGCGCGCGAGGTCGCGGTCAGCTTCCCGTTCGGCCACGGCCTGTCGTACACCACGTTCGACTTCGCCGCCCCGGCCGTGGAAGCGACGGCCGACGGTGGCATCCGCGTCGCGGTCGACGTGACCAACGCCGGCGACCGCGACGGCCGCGAGGTCGTGCAGGTCTACGTGGCGGTGCCCGGCTCGTCCGTCACGCGCCCGGTCCGCGAGCTGAAGGGCTTCGCCAACGTCGCCGTCGCGGCGGGCGTCACCGAGAACGTCGTCATCGACATCCCGGCCGGCGACCTCGCCTACTACGACATCGACCTCGGCGGCTGGATCGTCGAGGGCGGCGAGTACGTCGTCTCGGTCGGCGCCTCCTCCCGCGACCTGCGCGGCTCGGCGACCGTCACGCTCGCCGGGGACGGCAAGGCGGCGCCCCTCACCGCCGAGTCCACGCTCGGCGAGTGGCTCGACCACCCGGTCGGCTCGCAGGTGCTCGGCGCCGCGCTCGCGCAGTCGGGCGACGCGGCCATCGCCGGGATGCTGGCCGACCCGGGTCTGCGCCGCATGGCCGAGTCCATCCCGCTCGTGCGCGCCGTCGGCTTCTCGGGCAACGCCGTCTCGCACGACCAGCTCGACCAGCTCGTGGCCGCTGCGAACGCCTAACCTACGCCGCTCCCACGGCACAATGAACCCCCTTGCGAGAGCAGGGGGGTTCGGCGTTTCGTGGCCCTCATGAGCGATCCGACCGAGCAGGAGCCGGTCGTCGGCCACGACCCCACGAACGGGCTGGCGGGCGACCTCGAAGGCGACGACGGCGGCTCCAGCGAGCCGACCGCCGACCACAACGTGATCCAGGACGCCGTGCGCGACCTCGACCCCGACCGGGTCGACGAGTCGGGCGACGACGAAGCGGTCACCCCGTACAGCGAAGAGGGCGCCCCGTAGGCGCCCGCGGAAGGAGCAGCGGATGAGCGACACCAGCGGACTGCAGAACGCCGACGCCGAAGGGGTCCCCGCCGAGGACCGGCCCGAGCGCTTCCAGGCGGGCGGAGACGGCGATCAGGGCGGCGGCCCGGAGAGCGGCGGTGCCGACACCCGCGGTGCCGACACCGGCCGCGACGCCCAGGAGGCCGAGCCGCCGGAGACGGCGCCCGGCCAGGGCGGCGACTCTCAGGACGTCAGCGCACCCCACGAGACCGGGGTGTCCCCCGAGGGTGCGGAGGACGTGACCACCCCCGCGACGACCGGCGACGGGACCGCAGAGCCTCCGCCCGCCGACTTCGACCCGGCGCAGCAGCCGTCGAACCCCGACCTCGTCGGGAACACCGAGCCTCCGGACTGAGCCCCGCTCGCTCCGGCCAGAACCGCGGCCCCGCCCACGTCATCCCGGGCGGGGCCGCTCTGTGCGCCCCGCGTGCCCGCCGCCACCCCTTCCAGACGGCGCGAACTCCGCCCGGAACCGCCGAGGCGGCGCAGAATCAGCCGTCTCGACGGTCCCGGCTGCGGCCCGCGAGCATCCACCCGGCGCCCGCCACGAGTCCGCACACGAGCAGCGCGATCCCGACGCTCAGCACCGACACGGATCCGCTCGCTCGCGGCACGATCAGCCCGACGACGAACAGCAGGGCGCCCACGTTGAGGAGCACGGCCGCGATCCAGCCGAGGGTCCTGCGCAGCGCCGCGTTCATCCCCGGTATCGTACTGGGCCCGGCTCCGCGCGGCCTGACCGCCGCGGCTGCCGCCCGATCAGGCCTCGCCCTGGTTGCCGGTCGCCGCCGGCTCCGCGTCCAGCGCCTCGTTGATCAGGGACGACACGAGCGTCTTCCAGTCCGACCCCTCGTGCAGGGTCTCGGTGTACCCGGGCGGCAGCGCGCCGAACACCGGCTCGTGCTCCTCGCCCTCCGGCGCGATGCGGACGAGCGTCCCCAGTTCGGCGTGGGACTCGTTCAGCACGACCCACACCCCCGGCGACTTCTTCTCGACGTGGAAGATGCGCTCCCGGTACGGGAAGCGCACGCTGGACATCTCGAGCTCACTGGCGGACATGGCGGGCCCCTTCGGTCGATTCCCGGTCTTCCGAGCATCAAACGCCCGGGAGGGCCCGGTTGGCAAGGGTGGACGGGCGACGCCCCTCAGCTGAAGATCGACCACTCCGCGCGGCTCATCCGCGCCTCCGAGCCCTCGACGACGACGTGCCAGCTGGTGTCGTCACGATGGCGGTACTCGACGAGGAGGGTGGTGTACGTCCACTCGCCGGCGATCTTCGTCCAGCGGATCAGCGAGATCAGCTGGCCCGGGCGCAGGTAGGGCACGGCGACGAAGTCGTCGTGCTTGGTGGTGCTCATGCTGCATGCTAGCCCCGCGTCGGCGGCGGGGGGAAGAGGCTGAAATGAAGAAGGTCGCGTACCAGGAGCAGATCCGCGGCGCGCCGTCTGCGTTCACGATCCGTTCAGGGTGCGGTGGTGGAATGTCCGCGTGAAGACGCGAATCGCGGAGTACCCGCGGCCCGACCACTTCCTGCTGCACATCAGCGACACCCACCTGCTCGCGGGCGGGGAACGGCTCTACGGAACCGTCGACAGCGACGCCCACCTCCGCGCCCTCCTGAGCGAGGTGGAGGCGTCCGGCGGCCGGCCGGAGGCCATCGTCTTCACCGGGGATCTGGCCGATCGCGGGCAGCCCGGCGCGTACGAGCGGCTCCGGGAGCTGGTGGAGCCGGTGGCCGAGCGGCTCGGCTCGCGCATCGTCTGGGTGATGGGCAACCACGACGACCGCGGCGCGTTCCGTTCCGGGCTGCGCGGCGACGCCCCGACGGGGGAGCCGGTCGACGAGGTGCACTGGATCGGCGGCCTGCGGATCATCGTGCTCGACTCGACCGTGCCGGGCCACCACTACGGCGACGTCAGCGAGTCGCAGCTCGACTGGCTCGCGGCCGAGCTGGCGAGTCCGGCGCCGGAGGGCACCATCCTCGCCATGCACCACCCGCCGGTGCCGAGCGTGCTCGACCTCGCCGTGTCGGTCGAGCTGCGCGACCAGGCCCAGCTCGCCGAGGTGCTGGAGGGCAGCGATGTGCGCAGCATCCTGGCCGGGCACCTCCACTACTCGTCGACGGCGACGTTCGCGGGCATCCCCGTCTCGGTCGCGTCGGCCAGCTGCTACACGCAAGACCTCAACGTGCCCGTCGGCGGCACCAAGGGACGCGACGGGGCACTGGCATTCAACCTCGTGCACGTGTACCCGTCGACGGTGCTGCACTCGGTCGTGCCGCTCGGGCAGTACCCGACCCTCGACTACATCGACGCGGAGGAGTCGGCGCGCCGGCTCGCCGCGGACGGCATCCGCATCCCGCCGGCGCGCCCGCGGTTCGAGGCGCCGACGGAGCCGATCACCGTCCTGGCGTGACGCCCGGCTCGACCTCCGGTGCCGGCGAGCCCTCCGGTGCCCCGTCCGCCGCGACCTCCCACGGTGCCGGGAACGGGAAGTAGCGCTCGAGGAAGTCGGTGACGACCTGCGTCCGCACGTCCGCCGGGATCTCGGGCTTCGAGCCGTCGTTGAGGCAGAACATGTCCTGGTCCCGCCGCTTCAGCAGCCGCTTCATCATCTCGGGCGCCTGGTGCAGCGTCGTCTCGATGTAGAGCACCCGCGCTTGCGTCTGCGTCACCGCGCGGCCCGTCATCAGCGCGTAGTAGTGATAGAGCGAGTTGGTGACCGAGATGTCGGTCGCCGACCGGAACGGGCTCGCCGCGGTGCGCCGGAACTCGTCGGCGAACTCGCGCTCCATCTCCTGCAGCACATCCACGCGCAGCGGCGCGGCGCAGTGCTCGAGGTGCCGGGTGGTGACGGCCCCGAAGCGCTCCCAGAGCAGCCTCCGGTTGACGCGCGCCGCGTTCTCGAACCCGCTGCGGGCCGGATCGGACTCGCCCAGCCCGATTCGGGTGCCGGCCTCGATGAACTTGGTGATCCCGCCGGGCGAGAAGAACACGTCGGGCGAGATCGGCCGGCCGAAGAACATGTCGTCGTTCGAGTAGAGGAAGTGCCGCGAGATCCCCGGGATGTGGTGCAGCTGCGCCTCGACGGCGTGGGAGTTGTGCGTGGGGAGGGTGGAGGTGTCGGCGAAGAAGTCCTCGCTGCGCATCACATGGATGCGCGGGTGCTCCGGGTCGAGCCACGCCGGGAGGGGGGAGTCGGTCGCGATGTAGATGTTGCGCACCCACGGCGCGAACATGTGCACGCTGCGCAGCGCGTACCGGAGCTCGTCGATCTGCCGGAAGCGGGCCTCGTTGTCGTCCCCCTCGCCCACGACGTACGCCGCCTGGCGGGCGGCGCGCTGCCGCTGGTACTCGGTGCTGGAGCCGTCGACCCACGAGAAGACGATGTCGATGTCGAACGCGATGTCGCTCGCCAGCGGGTCGAACATGTGCTGGAGGGTGCGCCAGCGCCGGCCGTACAGCTCGACCTCGGCCTCCACCGCCTCGCCGCGGGGCAGCCGCGTGCGCATGAGCGCGTTCGGCCGCGGCGCCTCGATCTCGTCGTCGCCGAATCGCCACAGCTCGAGCTGGAAGGCGGTGTCGGAGCCGTAGCGGAGCCTCCCGACCGGCTCCAGGCGTGGCCGGTAGAGCCGGAGCACGTCGGCCTTGCGCCGGGACAGGCGGCCGTCCGCGATCAGCAGGGCCTCGGCGCCGGGGCGGCCGTCGGCGTCGATCGGGCGCGCGTAGAACGGCTCGCGGGCGAAGGCCAGGGCGAGCGCGGCCTCCACCTCCTTGCGCCGGCGACGGTCGACGGCGACGATCAACCGGCCGTCGTCGTCGCGGACGAGGAGGAACTCGATGCCGGCGGCATCCAGGGCGTCGTGCACCGCGAGGAGGTCCTCGATCATGGACTCGCGGGGCGTGAAGGGCCCCGAGACCAGCGTGAACAGCCCCTTCCGGCGCACGACGTCGTCGCGATCGAAACGGGAGGCCGACCCAGCGGAACCGCCGGTGACGACGACGGGTTCGGGCTGGTCGGAGAGGGCGGCGGGCGGATGCAGTGTCATACGCCTCTCACTCTAGGCCGGTATACGAGAGCCCACAGCGGGGTCGGGGTGTAGCCTCTCCGCGTGATCCCCAACGAGCTGCATCACGAGTGGCACGGCGACCCCGACTCACCGCTGCCGCCGCTCCTGCTCCTCCACGGCGGCGGGTCGACGATCGGCTCCAACTGGGGCCGGCTGCTCCCCCGGGTGTCGCCCACCCGATCGGTGCTGGCGGTCGAGCTGCAGGGTCACGGGCGCACCCCGGCCGGCGACGGCCCGGCATCGTTCGAGCGCTCGGCCGACGACGTCGCCGCGCTCCTCGGCGCGCTGCACTGCGGGCCGGTGGACGTGCTGGGCTTCAGCAACGGCGGCCAGGTCGCCCTGCAGCTCGCCGCCCGGCACCCGGGCACGGTGCGGCGCATGGTGGTCGCGTCGGCGCCGGTACGGCGCTCCGGGATGGTCGACGGCGTCTGGGAGGGGCTGGCCGCCGGCACGTTCGATGACCTCCCCGAGCCCTACCGGCAGGCCGACCTCGCGGTCAGTCACGACCCGGAGCACGCGCGGCGGATGTTCGAGCTCGACCGCGCCCTCATGCTGGGCTTCGAGGACTTCCCGGACGAGCTCATCGCCTCGATCGCCGCGCCGACGCTCGTCGTGGTGGCCGACCGCGACGTCGTCCGCGTGCAGGAGGCGGTCGACCTGGCCGCCCTGCTTGCCGACGCGCGCCTCCTCGTCGTGCCCGGCAGCCACGGCGACTATCTCGGCGAACTGCTCGCCGCCGGGGGTGACGACGCCTCTCTGCACCGCACCCTCCCGCTGCTGCTGGCGCACCTTGACGCGCGCTGACCCGCCCGACGCGGCGTTTCTGAGTGTTCTCAGAGGATTGCTCGATAGCCTTCCGGATTCACGTTTCCCGAACCAGGAGGATGCCATGAAGACGTTCGTGCGTCGCGTCGGCAGACTGAGCGCGGAGGAGATCGCGCGCCTCGTCGAGCTGCAGCTCGCCGCCCAGCGCGGAGTCCGCGCCCCGATCGAGAAGGCCGCCCGCGTCAAGGTGTCCCGCCTCGACGCCGACCACGATCTCGTCGCCGAGATCGACAGCGCGTTCCTGGAGTCGGCGCGGGCCGTCGGCTACGTCGGCGCGCGCCAGGCGGCGCAGTCCGCCGTCCGCTGGGCCGGACTGGGCGAGGCCTACCGCGACCAGCTCGACCCCGCGGAGGTCGAGGCCCTGCAGGCGGTCTGGTCGGCGGCGATCGCGAAGCGCTGACCGAGCGCGACGCGCAGCAGCCGGGCCCGCGATCGCGGGCCTTTTCCGTATGCCCGGACACCCGTGCGGGCGTGCCCGTATGATCCGAGCATGACCCGTGCGCGAGCGACCCGGCCCCCGGCGGAGCTGGTGGCGGCCATCGTGCTCTCGTACGTCGTCGGCATCGGCCAGATCCTGGTCGGGATCGTGCTCGTCTTCGTGCGCTACGTGCCGGATCTGGACGGCGCCGAGCGCTTCGCGGTGACGTTGGTGGGCGCGCTGACCATGCTGCTCGGTCTGCTGGTCGTCTCGCTGGCGTCCGGCCTCGGCCGGGCACGGCGGGACGCGCGCGTGCTGCTCACCGTGCTGATGTCGGTGTCGATCGCGCTCGCCGTCTACCTGCTCCTCGTCGACGGCGGCGACCTGTGGTTCCGCGTCGTCGACGTGGCCATCACGGCCGGCGTCATCCTGGTGCTGTGGACGGGTCGGGTGGCCCGGTTCTTCGCACGTACCGGCGGTGCGCGAACCGGATGATCTCGATCGCGCCGATGGTCGCCGCCGAGGTCACGAGCACCAGCAGCGCCGTCGTGAACGACGGATCGGCGAACTGCAGGAAGTCGTAGACGATCGGCACCGAGTACACGAGCACGAGGCCGATCATCATCGCGCCGATGATGAGGATCTTCCAGCCGTCGATCGGCCGGGAGAGCACCGTCAGCACCCACAGCCCGACGATCGTCAGGATCAGCGTCGACCCGGTCCGCAGCTCCTGCTCGGGGATGCCCGCCGCGGTCGCCGCCCATGCGTACAGCCACAGCGCCGCCGCGATCACCAGCCCGGCGGGGAGGGCGAAGCTGAGCGACCGGCGCAGGAACCCCGGCCGGTAGCGCCGTGCGTTCGGCATCAGCGCGAGGAAGAACGCGGGCAGGCCGATGGTCAGTCCGTCGATCACGGACAGCTGCCGGGGGAGGAACGGGAACTGCATCAGCGTCCCACCGAACACGACGGCGAGGGCGGTCGCGTACGCGGTCTTGGTGAGGAAGAGCATCGACACCCGCTCGATGTTCGCGATCACCTGGCGGCCCTCGGCCACGACGGACGGAAGGTGCGAGAAGCGGCCGTCGAGGAGCACGAGCCGCGCGACCGCCTTGGTGGCGGGGGAGCCGGTCTCCATCGCGATCCCGATGTCGGCCTCCTTGATCGCGAGGGCGTCGTTCACCCCGTCGCCGGTCATCGCGACCGTGCGGCCGGATGCCTTGAGCGCGAGCACGATCCGCTTCTTCTGCGTCGGCGTCACGCGCCCGAACACGGTGTGCGTCTCCAGCACCGCCGCCAGCTCGGCGTCGTCCTCCGGCAACGCGCGGGCGTCGAAGCCGGTCGGCGCGTCCAGCCCCACCTCGCGGGCGATCGCGGCCACGGTCTGCGGATTGTCGCCCGAGATCACCCGCACGGCGACATCCTGCTCGGCGAAGTACCGCAGCGTCTGGGCGGCGTCGTCGCGGATCTTCTCGCGGAAGGTCAGGAGCGTGACGGGCTCCAGCCCGGGAGGCAGGCTCTCGCCGGCCACGTCGGCGGCCGACAGCACGGCAGGCGCGTAGGCGAGCACGAGGGTGCGCCTGCCGGTCGCGGCGAGCTCGACCGCCCGCTCCCGCAGGTGCTCTCCGCCGGCGCCTGCGGCCGGGAACACCATCTCCGGGCCGCCGAGGACCCAGCTGCCCTGGGCCGGGCCGCCCGCGAACGCCACCGCGCTCCACTTGCGGGCCGAGGAGAACGGGATACGTGCCGCGGGTCGTTCGGCCAGCGGCGCCCGGAACTCCGCGGCGAGGCACCGCGCCGTGGCGTTGGCGTCGGGATCGGCGCCGTACCAGGCGAGCACGGCGTCCCAGCCCGCGGGCGGAGCGTCGGTGGCGGGGTGCGCACCGTCGAAGACGATCTCGCCCTCGGTGAGCGTGCCGGTCTTGTCGAGGCAGATGATGCCGACGCGGGCCAGCCCCTCCACCGCGGGCAGCTCCTGGACCAGCACCTGCTGGCGCGCCAGCTTCACCGCACCGACCGCGAACGCGATGCTCGTCATGAGCACCAGCCCCAGGGGGATCATGGCGACCACGGCGGCGATCGTGTTCACCGCCGCCTGCTGCCACCGGCCGTCGTGGATCGCCTGCGCCCAGCCGCCGAGCGCGATCATCTGCGCGTTCAGGACGAGCAGGGCGATCGGGCCGACGATCCACGCGATCCAGCGCAGGACCCGGTCGATCGACGACCGCAGCTCGCTCGCGACGAGCGAGAACTTCTTGGCCTCGCTGGCCAGCCGGTTGGCGAACGAGTTCGCGCCGACCGCCGACACCTGCGCGGCACCTTCGCCACCGACCACGATCGAACCGGAGAGCACCCGGTCTCCCGGCGCCTTGTCGACCGCGTCCGACTCGCCGGTCAGCATCGACTCGTCGAGCTGCAACCGCGACGATGTCGTCACGACCCCGTCGGCGGGCACCTGGTCGCCCGCGCGCAGCAGGAGCAGATCGTCGAGCACCACGTCCGCCACGGGGAGCTCGTGCACCGCACCGTCGCGTCGCACCCGCGCCGCCGGGGCGTGCATCAGGGCGAGCTTGTCCAGGGCCGCCTTCGCGCGGAACTCCTGCACCGAGCCGATGATGGTGTTGGCGATCGCGCTGATGCCGAACAGCGCGTCCTTCCAGTGCCCGAGCACGAGCAGCACCAGGAAGCACGCCCCGATGATGCCGTTGAAGAGCGTGAACACGTTGGCGCGGACGATGCTCCACGCGCTCCGGCTCGAGGCGGCGTCGTAGGCGTTGGTCTGTCCGCGCGCGACCCGGTCGCGCACCTGCTCGGCGGTGAGCCCGTCGGCCTCCAGCTCCACCCGATCGCCCATCCGCCCCTCCGCTCTCGCGTCGGAGTCAGCGTAGCCCCGCACGGCTCGTGCCGGATGCGGTATCCGGGGGTCCGGAGCCGGCATCCGGCACGAAGCGCGAGGCGGGGGCGCTACTCCTTCACGGGGATGGACTGCGCCTTCAGGGTCTGCACGGTCGACTCCTGCGCCTTCCTCAGCGCGTCGAGCAGCGTGCTGTCGCCGCTGACGGCCCTCTTGAAGCCGTCCGCGACGTCCGCGTAGGTCTGGGTCATGGTCGGGCCCCAGGTGAAGTCGGGGCTCACCTGCGTGGCCGCATCGGCGAAGACGTCGTAGATCTTCTGGCCGCCGTAGAAGTCGACCCCGCCGGCGAGGGCGGGCAGCTTCAGCCCGGCCTTCGTGGCCGGGTAGAGGTTGGCGGACTTGTTCAGGGCCGTGAGGGCCTCGTCGGAGGTGTTCAGCCAGAGGGCGAACTTGGTGGCCTCGTAGAGGTGCTTGGAGCCCGTGAAGGCGACGACGGAGCTGCCGCCCCAGTTGCCGGCGGCGGTGTCGCCCGCCTTCCACTGCGGCGACGGCGCGACGGCCCAGTCGCCCGCGGTGTCGGGGGCGCCGGACGAGATGGAGTTCGCGCCCCAGACGGCGGAGTTCCAGGTCCAGGCGCTGCCCGAGTTGTAGGCGTTGTTCCACTCGTCGGTCCAGGCCGGGACGGTGGAGACGAGATCCTCCTTGATGAGGTCGTTCCAGTAGTCGGCGACCTGCTTCGACGCGTTGTCGGTGAGGTCCACGTCCCAGTTCGTGCCGTCGTTCGAGAACCACTGGCCGCCGGCCTGCCAGACGAAGCCGGCGAACTGGTTGATGTCGGTCTGCGAGAAGTTGGTGATGTAGCCGCCGAGCGCGCGGATCTTCTTGGCCGCCTCCTTGTACTCCGCCCAGGTGGTGGGGACGGCGATGCCGTTCTTCTCGAAGAGGTCCTTGCGGTAGAAGAGGGCCATGGGGCCGGAGTCCTGCGGGATGCCGTAGACCGAGGTCGACGAGCCGAGGGTGACCTGGTTCCAGGTCCAGTCGACGAAGTCGCTCTTGGCCTTCACGACGTCGGCACAGGCGCTCAGATCGTCGAGCGCGTCCTGCACGCGGAAGTTGGGCAGCGCGTCGTACTCGACCTGGCCGAGGTCGGGGGCGTTGCCGGCCTTCACCTCGTTGAAGAAGTTCTTGTAGGTGCCGCTGTTGCCGTTGGGGCCGGTCTGGACCTTGACCTGGATGTCGGGGTTCTTCTCGTTCCAGAGCTTCACGACGTCGCTCATGCCCGGGACCCAGGTGGTGAAGTCGAGCGTGACCTTGCCGTCGGCCGGCGCGCACGCCGCCGCGGCCGTGCCGCCGCCGGACGAGGACGAGCAGCCCGCGAGCGCCGCCGTGGCGCTGAGGGCGAGTGCGGCGACGATCGCCGTCTTCGTGGGGATTCGCATGGATGACCTTCTCTCGGTGGGGTGACCCGGCGTCGGCGCCGGGAGCTTCGGGGGAGGGGTGCTACTTCAGGGAGCCGCTGCCGAGCC
>JAEWDJ010000312.1 GCA_023390155.1 Actinomycetes bacterium
CGCCCGGTCGTGCCGGAGGTGTAGATGATGAAGAGCGGCGTCTCCGCGTCGAAGAACTCGGGCTCGTGGACATCGGGCGCGGTGTCGACGACATCGTGCCACCAGACGTCACGGCCGGCGCTCCACGGGATGTCCGGCGTGAGGTCGCCCGTGCGCCGCACGACGAGCACGTGCTCGATCGCGTTGTCGCCCGAGACCGCCGCGTCGGCGTTCGCCTTCACCGGCACAGCGGCGCCGCGGCGGAACTGCCCGTCCGAGGTGACCAGCAGCTTCGCCCCGGTGTCCTCCACCCGGAACCGCAGCGCCTCGGCCGAGAACCCGCCGAAGACGAGCGAGTGGATGGCGCCGACGCGCGCGATCGCGAGGGTGATGACCACGGTCTCCGGGATCACAGGCAGGTAGACCACGACCCGGTCGCCCTGGCCGACCCCGAGCGCCGTCAGCGCGTTCGCCGCCTGCGCCACCCGGCGCTGCAGCTCCGCGTAGGTGATCGTCTCGGTGTCGCCCGGCTCGCCCTCGAAGTGCAGCGCCACCCGGTCCCCGTTGCCCGCGGCCACGTGCCGGTCGACGCAGTTGACGGCGGCGTTCAGCCTCCCGCCCGCGAACCACTCGGCCCGCGGCACGCTCAGCTCGCCCTGCGCATCCCGGACAGCCGGCTCCCAGCTGTGCGCAGTGTGCCACGGCTCCGCCCAGTCGAGCCGCGCGGCCTGCAGCTCCCAGAACGCGACGGGATCCGCCGCCTCCGCGAACACACTCGCGTCGACGTTCGCCTGCGCCGCGAAGGCGGCCGACGGCGCATACAGCCGCGACTCGCGACCCAGGTTCTCGATAGGCGCACTCACGCTCCGACGCTATCGAGCCGGCGGCGGCGGTGCTGGTGGGGGTGCAATGGGGCGTAATCCGGGGGTGCCGTCAGTTCGCTTCGCGCCGGCCGGCCCGCTTCGCGAAGCGGTCGACGGCGGCAAGGACCTCATCTGTGCGCCAGAACGGCCCGAGGTCGTGTTCCGCCTTCGATGCGACGATTCCCGCGTCGACGAGCGCGCGCATCGGCGGATAGACGTTGGGCTGCTGGACACCGAGCTCGGCCGCCGCCGTCACAGAATCGAGCACCGGCCGGCGCGTCAGCACGTCGAGCAGCTTCCAGGCGTTGCTGTCCCGCCGCGCGGTGAGCCGTGCCTCCCAGCCGGAGCGGATGCCGTCGATCTCGGCGACGAGCTGCCGGGCGTTGCGAACCGCTCGCAGGGACGCGTCGGCGAACGCGTGGATGATCGGGTCGATGTCGCCGGCCCGATAGGCGATGAGGGCGGCGTGGTATCCCTCGACATCGGCGAGGAGGCCGGCAGAGACGGGCACGGCGACGCTTCGCGTGATCCCGCGGTGCCTCAGCACCGCTTGAGCCAGCGCACGCCCGGTGCGTCCGTTGCCGTCGGTGAAGGGGTGGATGGTCTCGAACTGCGCGTGCGCGATCGCGACGGCGACCAGCGGAGACACGTCGTCCCGGTTGGCGAAGGCGACGAGATCGTCGATCAGCCCGGGCACGCGCTCGTGGTGCGGAGCCACGAACTCGGCGCCGACGGGACTGTCGGAGCGGGTCCCGATCCACACGGCCTCGTCTCGCCATTCGCCCGGTGTGTGGCGCGGCTGCTCGGCCATGAGCACGGCGTGCATCTTGGCGATCGCATCGACGCCGAGGTCTTCTGAGAGGTCGATCGCCGCCTGCAGAGACCGCGTGTTGGCCGCGATCTGCACCGCATTGCGACCGGCCTTCGCTCCCAGTTCGGCGCTGAAGATCGCCCGCGCGGAGGCGGTGAGGTTCTCGATCTGCGACGAGGACGCCGCTTCGGAGCGGAGGAGCACCGGGGCGAACGAATTCACGCGCACCCCGAGCTCGGCGTCGAAACGGCTCAGTTCGCGGGCGGCCTCGTCGGCCGCGGTCTCGGCCGCGGTCCCGGGGCCCGGAGTCAGTCCGGCGATCGCCGGAGGGACGGAGGACTCGTACGAGGTGGCGCGGTCGCGTCCGCGCGCCGAGTGCTCGAGCACGGTGCTCGGGATCCAGCGCTGCGGCTCCCAGAGCACGGGAGGCCACGGTTCCGAAGTCATAACGGCCTCCCTTCCACTTTATGAACTACGACCTTAGCTCATAAAAAGTCGGAATCCTCTTATGACATATCGCCTACCCCACCCGATACCGCACCCGCGCGAACTGCCCCACCGCCTCCGCCGACACCAGCGTCAGCCGGTCCGACTCGACGCGGCGGGGCAGCAGGGGTGCGCCGCCGGTGAGGGCGACGGGGGCGATCGAGATCGCGAGTTCGTCGAGGGCGCCGATGTCGAGGAACTGGCCGGCGAGCTCACCGCCGCCGACGACCCAGATGTCGCCGTCGCCCGCGGCCTCGCGGATGGCGGGGAGCGCGTCGGCCACCGGGCCGGAGACGAAGCGGATGTCGGCGCCCGCGGGCACCGGCAGGTCGCGGTGGGTGAAGACGAAGGTGGGGCGTTCGCCGTGGAACTCCCGCCAGCGTTCGGGGTGGGCGAGGATGTCGCTCTCGGCGAGCACCCACTCGTACGTGGTCGACCCCTCCACCATGACGGCGGCGTCGGCCGGGAGCAGGCCCTCGGCGGGCTCCTCGCCGCCCGGGACGGCGAAGAGCCAGGCGAGCGAGTTGTGCTCGTCGGCGATCCAGCCGTTGAGCGACGTTGCAGTGTCGAACACGATCTTCCCCATGTGCCGACGGTATCGAAGCCCACCGACACGGTGGGAGGATGGCGGCGTGGACGCCACCGACGCACTCGAGGAGATCGCCTTCTGGCTGGAGCGCGGGCTCGCGCCGAGCTTCAAGGTGCAGGCCTTCCGGAAGGCGGCGGCGATCATCGCGCCGCTCCCGGCCGGCGAGCTGGCGGACCGGGTGGCCGACGGGAGGCTGAAGCGCACGAAGGGCATCGGCGACCGCACGTTCCAGGTGATCTCGCAGGCCGTCGCGGGCGAGGTGCCGGACTACCTCGCCGACCTGCGTGAGAAGAACGCCGAGCCGCTCGACCCTGCGGGGGCCGAGCTGCGCGCGCAGCTGCGGGGCGACCTGCACAGCCACACCGAGTGGTCGGACGGCACGACGCCGATCGCGGCCATGGCGGCTGCGGCCGCGACGCTCGGCCGGGAGTACCAGGCGATCACCGACCACTCCCCCAACCTGACCGTCGCGAACGGCCTCAGTGCCGAACGGCTCGCCGAGCAGCTGGAGGCGATCGCGGCGCTCGACACCGGTCCGGTGACCCTCCTCACCGGGATCGAGGTCGACATCCTGGAGGACGGCACGCTCGACCAGACGCCCGAGCTGCTCGGCCGCCTGGACGTGGTGGTGGCGAGCGTGCACTCCAAGCTGCGCGCCGACCGGCGCACGATGACCGCGCGCATGCTCGGCGGCATCCGCGACCCGCACACCAACGTGCTCGGCCACTGCACCGGCCGCCTGGTGCAGGGCTCGCGCGGCACGCGACCGCCGTCGGAGTTCGACGCGGAAGCCGTGTTCGCTGCCTGCGCCGAGAACGGCGTCGCCGTCGAGATCAACTCCCGCCCCGAGCGTCAGGACCCGCCGGACGACCTCATCCGTTTGGCCCTCGACGCGGGCTGCGTCTTCTCCGTCGACACCGACGCGCACGCCCCCGGCCAGCTCGACTTCCTCTCGTACGGCGCCGCCCGCGCGGCCGCCAACGGGGTGCCCGCCGACCGGATCGTCACGACGTGGCCATTGGAACGGGTGCGGGAGTGGCTGGCGAAAGAGTGAGGTGCAGCGGCTAGAGTTCGCCAGAGTCCGCGATCTCGAGGAGGAGCCCGCACATGCACGACCACGGATGGGACACGGCCGAGCGGGTCACCCGTTTCCTGCGCGAGCGGCTGGAGCCGGCGGTGCATCCCGAGCGCGTTCCGCTGCGGGTCGAGCACTGGGTGTCCCCGGACGGCGCGGTGCCGTTCGAGCGGGCCGTCGGCGAGCGGTTCGCCCCGACCCCCGACCGCTGGGAGTGGGGCACGCCGTGGAGCACGACGTGGTTCAGGCTGACCGGGACCGTGCCCGAGGAGTGGGCCGATCGCACCGTCGAGGTCCTGTGCGACCTGGGCTTCACGGCCGACCGCCCCGGCTTCCAGGTCGAGGGGCTCGCCTACCGGGCGGACGGCGCAGTGGTGAAGGCGGTCTCGCCGCGCAGCAGCCATGTGCTG
>JAEWDJ010000442.1 GCA_023390155.1 Actinomycetes bacterium
CCCGGCTCCTCATGCAGCTGATCATGACGTGCGCCCTGATCGACGTGGTGATGCTGGCGCTCGCGGGTCAGTCCGTCGTCGCCTGAACCGGTGCGGCCACCGGCTCCCTGTTGCGGATGCCGACCGCCGACACCACCCCGCCGGCGAGGAGCAGCGCCGCCGTCGCGATCATCGCGCGGTGCAGCCCGTCGGCGTCCAGCTGCTGGCCGATGATGAGCCCCGCCATCGCGACGGTGATCAGCCCGGCGATGCGCGACACGGCGTTGTTCACCGCGGAGGCGATGCCGGCCTCCTCCGGGTGGATGGCGCCGAGGATCGCGCTCGTGAGCGGGGCGACCGTCATCGAGAGCCCGACGCCGAAGAGGAGCACGGCCGGCAGGAGGCCCGTCCAGTAGTCGACCTTCGCGTCGGCCAGCAGCAGCCAGAGGAAGCCGATCGACGCCACGGCCGGCCCGACGGCCATGAAGAACCGCGGACCGTAGCGGCCGGCGAGACCGCCGAAGAAGCCCGAGAGCAGCAGCATGCAGAGCGTCGAGGGGATGAAGACGAAGCCGGCGGCGATGGCCGAGAACCCCGCGACCTGCTGCAGGAACAGCGTCACGATCAGCGGGCCGAACGACAGCGCGCCGTAGACGAGCGCCGTGGCGATGTTCCCGACCCAGAAGTTGTGCACGCGGAACAGCGCGAGCGGCAGCATCGGCCGCTTCACCCGCGTCTCGACCACGAAGAAGGTCGCGAGCGACAGCAGGCCGACCACGAGCGGGATCCAGACCCGCGGGCTCCCCCAGCCGAACGCGCCCTGCTCGATCAGGGCGAAGACGGTGCCGGCGAGGCCGAGCGAGCCGAACACGGCGCCGAGCACGTCGACGCGGCCGCCCGTCCCGTGATCCGTCTCGCCCAGCGTGAGCATCAGCACGAGCGTGATCGCGATCGGGACGACGTTGATCACGAACACCCAGCGCCAGGAGAGCGTGTCGACGAAGACGCCGCCGACCACCGGGCCGGCGATCATCGCGATGCCCGTCCACGCCGTCCATCGCCCGATCGCCTTCGCCTGGGCGGCGCCCTCGAACCGGGAGATGATGATGGCCAGCGAGCTCGGGACGAGCAGGGCGCCCGCGATGCCCTGCAGGGCCCGCGCGATCACCAGGAAGACGCCCGTCGGCGCGAACGCGCAGAGCAGCGACGTGATCCCGAAGCCGATGAGGCCCGCGTAGAGCACGCGTTTGCGGCCGAAGACATCCGACAGGGAGCCGGCGAGCAGGATGAAGGAGCCGAGCGTCACGAGGTAGCCGTCGACCACCCACTGCTGCAGCGGCAGGCCCCCGCCCAGCTCCTCGTCGATCGCCGGAAGCGCCACGTTGATCACCGCGCCGTCCAGGAAGGCGACGAAGCTCGCCAGGATCGCGATGACCAGGACGCGCAGCTGGAGGGAGGTCATGCGTTCGGCGGCCATGGACTCATTCAACGGCCCCGGGTCACCGGGTGCAAGCGCGGCGCGGCTACTCGTTCCCCTTGGTGCAGGTCTGCTGCGCGGCGGTCTGGCCGGTGATGGTCGAGGGGAGGTCGACGGCGGAGGACGTCGCGCCCGGCGCCGGCGTCGCGGCGGCATCCGTGGACGGAGCGGCGGGCGTCGCGGGGTCGGTCGTCGTGCCGTCGCCGCTCCCGTCGCTCGGGGTCGGCGTCGCCGTCGCGTTCGGATCCTCCGCCGCGCGCCCGGTGGACCCCGTCAGCTTGACGGCGACGTCGTCGACGAGCGCCTGGTTGAGCGCCTCTGCGGCCGAGTCCTGCGGCACCACCCGGTTGACGTTGTCCGGGTCGGTCACCGTCGGGTACTGCAGAAACACCATGTTGTCGAGACCGGTGTCCTTGACGGCGAGGGCGATCTGCACCAGCGTCGTCGGGTTGCTGAGGGTGTCGGAGGGGGTCACGTTCTGCACGGCGGCCTTCGCGAGGGCGTAGAGCTGCACCGGGTTCGAGAGCACCCCGCCGCTCACGATCTTGCGCGCGAGGGCCGAGAGGAAGACCTGCTGGTTCGAGATGCGGCCGAGGTCGCTCCCGTCGCCGACGCCGTGCCGGCTGCGCAGGAACGACAGCGCCTCGTCGCCGACCAGCTCAGTGTTGCCGGCGGGGAGGTCCAGCGGCGGGTTCGTGTAGCGGTCCTGCACGGGCGAGGCGAGACAGACGGTCACGCCGCCGACCGCGGTCGACATGGCGCTCACACCGGCGAAGTTGATGACGGCCCCGAAGGGGATGGTCAGCCCCGTGAGCTTCTCCACGGTGAGGACGACGCACGGCAGCCCGCCGCGCGAGAGCGCCGTGTTGAACTGCGCGTAGGAGCTGCCGTCGACCGTGCCGGAGCCGTTCGGCGACGGGCAGTCCGGGATGGCGACCATGAGATCGCGGGGGAAGCTGACGACCATCATGCTCTTGTGGTCCTGCGCGACGTGCAGCAGCATCGTCACGTCGTTGTTGCCCTCGCCGCTGCTCGCGTCCTGCTCCTCCTCCGACTCGTAGACGCCGCCGAGCCCGCTGCGGCTGTCCGTCCCGGCGAGCAGCAGGTTGATGCCGCCCTCCATCGCGGCGACGTCGGGGATGGCCTGCTGGGTGTGCCCCGGTAGCGACACGAGCTTGACGCCCGTCTTCACCGACCGCGCCACATCCCACACCGCGTAGCCGGCCACGGAGCCGACGCTCACCACGACGACGGCCATGGCGCCCGCGAGGACGCCGAGGACGAACCCGAGCGCTCGACGACGGCGCAGCCGGCCGTGTCGCACGGGGAGCGGCCCTCGGGCGCGCTGGTGCCGTCGCGGCAGGTCCGTCATGCCATGCCTTTCGGGGTCGGGAGCACGGGGATGTCGGAAAGCCTAGCGACGAATGCTTTCGGTCCGCTGCGAGACGCGCGCGGCGGCTGAGCGCGCTCTCACCCCGTCTCCTGGGGGTGCCGGCGCCGATCCGCAAGCCACGGTTACGCGTCGTTGCGCTCGTGACGCCGCGTGACGGCGAGCCTCGACCGGCGGTCGCGGCGGGTGCGAATCTGCCTCGCGACCGCATTCAGGAGGGGGCATTCAGATCATGAGCGACCAGCTGATCCTCGCCGTCGCGCTCGAGGGAGCGGGATGGCATCCGGCCGCATGGAGGGACGCGGGCATCCCCGCCTCCACCGTGTTCCGGCCGTCGTACTGGGTGGAGCAGGCGCGGCTGGCCGAGGCCGCCGGCGCCGACTTCCTCACCTTCGAGGACGCGCTGAGCGTCGCGACGCCCACCCGCGCCGACCGGGTGCGCGGCCGGCTCGACGCATTGCAGCTCGCGAACTTCGTGGCGCGCCGGACGACGCGGATCGGGCTCGTCCCGACCACGAGCGTGCTGGAGTCGGAGCCGTTCCACGCGTCGACGCAGCTCGCGACCCTCGACTACACCAGCGAAGGGCGCGCGGGCTGGAAGGTGCAGCTCGGGCGGCCGGGTGAGAGCGCGAACGTCGGGCGGCGGGACCTCCCGGAGCTCGGCCCCGCGCTGCTCGACGCGTCCGACGGCCCCGAGCAGCTCGGCCGTCTGTTCGACGAGGGCGCCGAGTTCGTCGCCGTCGTGCGCCGGCTCTGGGACAGCTGGGAGGACGACGCGGTGATCCGGGACATCGCGACCGGCCGCTACCTCGACCGCGGCAAGCTGCACCACGTCGACTTCGAGGGCTCCGCCTTCCGCATCTCCGGCCCCTCCATCACGCCGCGCCCGCCACAGGGGCAACCGCTCGTGACCGTGCTCGCCCACGCCGAGATCCCGTACCGGCTGGCGGCCCGCTCGGCGGACGTGGTCTACGTGACACCGGCCGACGCCGCCGACGCCGCGCGCATCGTGAGGGAGGTGCGGGCGCTGGAGGAGACCGAGCGGTTCGAGCCGGAACCGCTCCGCATCCTCGCCGACCTCGTCGTGGCGATCGAGCCCGACGCGCGCGACGCCCGCCGACGCCTCGCGGAGTGGGACGCGCTCGACGGCTCGCCGTTCGAGAGCGACACCGCCATCCACGCGTCCGACCCGGCCGCGCTCGCCGACGTGATCGCCGGCCTCGCCGGGTCGGGCATCGAGGGCGTGCGGCTGCGGCCCGCGTCCGTGCAC
>JAEWDJ010000517.1 GCA_023390155.1 Actinomycetes bacterium
CATCGCCCCCGCAACCGCGTACCCCGGCAGCACCAGCGCGTTCGGCAGCCGCCGCTCCCGCACGTCCGTCACGATCAGCGGCAGCGTCACCACGGCGGCGTAGACGCCGACGACCGCGGCCGGGCCGAGCCCGCGCGCTCCGAGAAGCGCCACGCTCAGCCCGACCGCGGTCAGGATCCGGATCCCTCTGCTCTCCCCCATGCCTCCACGCTAGGAGGCGACGGGCTCAGCGATCGGGTCGACGGTGGATCTGTGGACGAAGGCCCTCATCCACACCTCACGCAAGCTCGTTCGCCTCCAGCATCTCCGTCACGAGGGCCGCGATCGCCGAGCGCTCGGAACGGGTCAGGGTCACGTGTGCGAACAGCGGGTGCCCCTTCAGCGTCTCGATCACCGACGCGACGCCGTCGTGCCGTCCCACGCGGAGGTTGTCGCGCTGAGCGACGTCGTGCGTGAGCACCACCCGCGAGTTCTGGCCGATGCGGCTCAGCACCGTGAGCAGCACGTTCCGCTCCAGCGACTGCGCCTCGTCCACGATCACGAACGCGTCGTGCAGCGACCGGCCGCGGATGTGCGTGAGCGGAAGCACCTCCAGGATGCCCCGGTCGAGGACCTCGTCGAGCACGTTCTGCGACACGAGCGCTCCGAGCGTGTCGAACACGGCCTGGCCCCAGGGGTTCATCTTCTCGCCCTGGTCGCCGGGCAGATAGCCGAGCTCCTGGCCGCCCACGGCGTACAGCGGGCGGAACACCATGATCTTCTTGTGCTGCTGCCGCTCCAGCACCGCTTCGAGACCGGCGCACAGCGCCAGCGCCGACTTGCCGGTGCCGGCGCGCCCGCCGAGCGACAGGATCCCGACCTCCGGGTCGAGCAGCAGGTCGATCGCGAGGCGCTGCTCCGCGGAGCGGCCGTGCAGCCCGAACACGTCCCGGTCGCCGCGGACCAGCTTCACCTCGCCGGCCGAGACGACCCGGCCGAGCGCCGACCCGCGGTCGGAGTGGATGACGAGACCGGTGTTGACGGGGAGGTCCTCCGCGAGCGGCGTGCGCATCCACTCGTTCTCGTAGAGGTCGCTCATCTGGTCGCTGCCGAGCGTGATCTCGGAGAGGCCGGTCCAGCCCGAGTCCACGACCTGCTCGTGGCGGTACTCCTCCGCCGCGAGGCCGATCGAGGCGGCCTTGACGCGCAGCGGCAGGTCCTTCGAGACGACGGTGACGTCGAGCCCGTCGTTGGCGAGGTTGAGCGCGACCGCCAGGATGCGGGAGTCGTTGTCGCCGAGCTGCAGTCCGCTCGGCAGAACCCCCATGTTGGAGTGGTTCAGCTCCACGCGCAGCGATCCGCCCTCCCCGACCGGGATCGGGAAGTCGAGCCGCTCGTGCTCCACCCGCAGCTCGTCCAGGTTGCGCAGCGCCTGCCGGGCGAAGTACCCGATCTCCGGGTCGTTGCGCTTGCCCTCGAGCTCGCTGACGACGATCACCGGGATGACGACGGAATGCTCCGCGAACCGGAAGATCGCCTTGGGATCCGACAGGAGGACCGAGGTGTCTAGCACGTACGTGCGCTCGGCCTGCTTCGTTCCGTCGGGTGCCGCCTCGAACTGCCGGGTCTTTGATTCAGCCACGACCACTCCCACCCCGCCGCCCCCTCGGGGGCTGCGGATCAACTTGGCGAGTCGGCCGCTGGGTTCCGAAACGAACTTATGTGGCCGTCTCGACCGGGCGCCATGCCCGATGCCACGAAACTACGCCGCACGACCGACACGAGGAGCCCGTCCCGCCGCGTGTCGCGTTTCGATCAGGTGAACAATCGCCCCCAGTTCTGGAGGCTGGACGTCACACCGCCGAGGCGTAGGAGGTGAACGCGGCCCGCAGCATGTCGAAGCTCTCCTCCGCCGTGCCGGCGTGCACGCTGAACCGCACGGAGGTCTGGCGCACCGACGCGGTGATCCCGTGGTTGAACAGGGAGGCGCTGAGCGCGGTCAGGCTCTCCGGCGGCTCGACGACGACCATGCCGGCGCGCTCCGCCGGGTTGCGTGGCGAGATCACGGGGAGGGCGAACTCGTCGGCCAGGTCGATGACGCGCTCGACGCCGTCGGCGACGGCAGAGCCCACTTCCGCCACCCCGGTCGCGGCGATCTCCTCGAGGGCCGCGGCGAACCGGGCCTGCGCGACCGAGTCGGGGTTCGAGATGGAGAACGCGCGGGCGCCGTGCGCGGGCTCGACGACCTCGTCCCAGGTGAGGCCCTCGGCCGTCCCCGTCCACCCGCTGAACACCGGAGTGAGATGGTCGATCGCCCGCTCGCTCAGCGCGAGGAAGCCGGTGCCCCATCCCGCCCGCGCCCACTTCTGCCCGCCGGCGAGGACGACGTCGGCCACCTCGTAGGGCGCGTCGACCACGCCGAAGCCCTGGATGGCGTCGACGATGAGCAGCCGGTCGCCGATCACCTGGCGGATGCCGTCGATGTCGGCCAGGTAGCCGGTGCGGGAGTCGACGAGGCTGACCACGACGGCGGTTGTCGCCGGCGTGATCTGCTCGCGGATCTGCGCGGGCGTCACCCGGCCGTGGTCCGTCTCGAGCCAGGTCGGGGTGATGACGCGCATCGCCTGCGCGGCGCGCACGGCGGCGTAGGTGACCGAGGGGAACTCGGCCCGCGACAGGAGCACCTCCCCGCCCGTGAGCCCGAAGGCGGCGTGCATCAGCCCGATCGACGCGTTCGGCTGGAAGGCGACCTGGTCGGCCGGGAAGCCGGTGAGCGCGGAGACGGCCTCCCGCACGCGGGCGTCCTCCCCCTGCAGCCGGTCGACCGTCCCGTAGCGCGCCCGCGCGAGGATCTCGTACTGCGCCTGCGCCTCCGCGCGCACGGCCTGCGAGATCGGTCCCACCCGGCCGTAGTCCAGGTATCCCGGCTCCTCGCCGAACCCGCTCGCGAACTCCTCGACAGACGTCATCCGAACCTCCCAGACGATTGTGCCGGTCCGCGGCGGTGCGGCGAAATCGCCACGCGAGCGCTCGAGCACGGTCGGCGCGCGATCAGCGCGCCCTCAGCCGCCGAACCGGCGCTGCCGGCGGGAGTAGTCGCGCACCGCGCGCAGGAAGTCGACCTCGCGGAGGTCCGGCCCGAGCGCCTCCACGAAGTAGAACTCGGAGTGGGCGCTCTGCCAGAGCATGAAATCGCTGAGGCGCTGCTCGCCCGAGGTGCGGATGACGAGGTCGGGGTCCGGCTGCCCGCCGGTGTAGAGGTGCTCGCCGATCAGATCGGGGGTGAGGAGGTCGGCCAGGGTCTCGAGGCTGCCGCCCTCCGCGTGGTGCGCGGCCACGATGCTGCGCATGGCGTCCGTGATCTCCTTGCGGCCGCCGTAGCCGACCGCGAGGTTGATGTGCATGCCGGTGTTGCCGGCGGTGCGGTCCTCGGCCGCCGTCAGCGCCGCGACGAGGGGCTCGGGGAGGCCCGCCGTCGACCCGACGTGCTGCACCCGCCAGTCGCGGTAGCGGGAGAGGTCGTCGGCCAGCTCGGCGATGATCTCGATCAGGTCCGAGAGCTCCGAGCTCTCCCGGTTCGTCAGGTTGTCGCTCGAGAGCAGGTACAGCGTCGCGACGGAGACGCCGAGGTCGTCGCACCATTCGAGGAACTCGCGCATCTTCGCCGCGCCCGCGCGGTGCCCGTGCGCGACCGTCGTCAGCCCGGCCTGCCGCGCCCACCGCCGGTTGCCGTCGATGATCATCGCGACGTGCTTCGGGAGGGCCTGCTCGCCCAGCCCCGCCAGCTCGCGGCGCAGCCGCTTCTGGTAGAGCCCGTAGAGCAGTCCGCTCCCCGGGGCGGAGCTGCGTTTGGTCACGGGGATACGTTAGCGCCCCCGGACTTGCACGGCTCTCAGCATCCCGCCACCCGCTTCGCCTACGCTTGGGCCATGTCGCCCCGCAACCGCCACCAGCCCGAGGATGTCGCCGAGCTGTTGCACGAGCCGGCCTCCGCGCTCGACGCGTCCGACGCCGCCGTCCAGGCCGACGACGCCGCAGCCCGCGACCGCGGCCCCGATCTGCCGAACATCCCGCTGCTGGACGCCTCCCCCGCCAACCCCGCCGAGATCAAGCCGACCTGGCGCGGCTGGATCCACGCCGGCACCTTCCCCGTCACGATCGCCGCGGGCATCGTGCTCATCTGCCTCGCACAGGGCGCGCCGGCCAAGTGGGCGTCGGCCGTGTTCATGCTGACCTCGATGCTGCTCTTCGGCAACTCGGCGCTCTACCACCGCTTCAACTGGAAGCCGCGCACCAAGGTCATCCTGAAGCGCATCGACCACGCCAACATCTTCCTGCTGATCGCGGGCACCTACACCCCGCTCGCGATCCTCGCGCTGCCGCCGGAGAAGGGCATCCTGCTGCTCTGCCTGGTCTGGGGCGGCGCCCTGCTGGGCATCGGCTTCCGGGTCTTCTGGATCACCGCGCCCCGCTGGCTCTACGTCCCGATCTACGTCGCCCTGGGCTGGGCGGCGATGATGTACATCGTCGACCTGGTCGAGGCGAACGTCGCGATGATGGTGCTCGTGCTCGTCGGCGGCGTGTTCTACACGATCGGCGCGGTGATCTACGGGCTCAAGCGGCCGAACCCGTTCCCCGGCACGTTCGGCTTCCACGAGATCTTCCACACACTGACCGTGCTGGCGTTCCTCTGCCACTGGACGGCGACGCTGCTCATCGCCCTGCACCCCGCGTACAACGGGGGCTGAGAAGCGGGCGCTAGCGCCGGTCGTCGCCCTCCGCGGCGTCCCGCTCGGCGGCCTGCTCGGCGTCGAGCTTCTGCGCGATCTCCTCGCGGTAGCGCACGCGGCGGATACGGCGGACCATGTCGAGCACGAGCAGGACGGCCGCGACCGCGACGAGGAAGGTGACGACGAAACCGACGACGCCGGGGGTGACCTGATCCTCGCTGGGGCCGCCCGACGGGGTCGGGGTCGGCGTCGCGGCCAGCCAGACGGAGGCGCGCAGGAGGGCGTCGGCGATCATCTTCCGGGGTCTCTTCTCTCGAGTCGGGAGGAAGCCGTGATTCACAGCTTCGTCTCCTAGTCTGGATTCAGCCTACCGCCGCCCCGACGGCAGGCCTGAATGTGGACCGAGAGGCGGAACCGGCGAGAATGGCCGTGACGGAGACCATCGAGCGCCGCTACGGTCGCACCCCGCAGCGCAAGCGCCGGGACCGCTGGCTCCTCGCCGGCGGGTTGGTCGCGGTGCTCGCCGTGGTGATCGCCTGGGCGTTCTGGGCGGGGTGGGACAACAACCAGGCCGAACTGGAGACGACGGACACCGCTTACACGATCACCGACGCCCACCACGTCGACATCAGCTTCACCATCAACGCGCCGGCGGGCACCCCCGTCACGTGCGCCCTCCAGGCCCTCAACGAGGACTTCGCGATCGTGGGCTGGCGCATCGTCAGCTATCCCGGATCCGACTCCCGCGTGACCGAGCACACCGAGACGATCCGCACCATCCAGCAGAGCAACACAGGTTTGATTAACACCTGCTGGCTGACCTAGCATTCTGTGGATACGCCCCGACCGAGGTCGGGGCGTCTACTTTACCCACCGGCCCCGGCCGGCCTATCTGCCCACGCGGCACCCGCCGCGGGCGCGAAGGAGCTCATCATGTCCCAGGAGACCCCGGTCACCTTTCTGACCCAGGATGCCTACGACCGCCTCGCCGCGGAACTCGAGGAGCTCAGCGTCAACGGCCGCAACGAGATCGCCAAGCGCATCGAGGCGGCCCGCGAGGAGGGCGACCTCAAGGAGAACGGCGGCTACCACGCCGCGAAGGACGAGCAGGGCAAGATCGAGGCCCGCATCGTGCAGCTGACCAACCTCCTGCGCAACGCCACCGTCGGCGCCGCGCCGGAGAGCCACGGCGTCGTGGAGCCGGGCACCGTCATCACCGCGACGATCGCGGGCGACGAGAGCGTGTTCCTGATCGGCAACCGCGAGATCGCGGCCGGCAGCGAGCTGCCCGTCTACAGCGAGCAGAGCCCGCTCGGCGCGGCCATCCTCGGCCTCAACGTCGGCGACAAGACGGAGTACACGGCCCCGAACGGCCGCCAGATCGCGGTGGAGATCACCAAGGTCGAGACCTACGCCGGCCAGTAGCCGGAGCGTAGACCACTGAAGGGCCCGCGAGCGATCGCGGGCCTTTCGCTTGCCCGGCGGCCGGAGCGCGGCCGCTCACCGCTCGCCCACCAAGCGGGCGGGCGGCGGGAGGACGCCGTGCGGGCCGGCAGCACG
This sequence comes from Actinomycetes bacterium, assembly GCA_023390155.1. Classification (GTDB taxonomy): domain Bacteria; phylum Actinomycetota; class Actinomycetes; order Actinomycetales; family Microbacteriaceae; genus Leifsonia. Next base: position 6,270 of record JAEWDJ010000517.1, read on the forward strand.
C
>JAEWDJ010000037.1 GCA_023390155.1 Actinomycetes bacterium
TGACCGCGGAGGACGTCGGCACGAGCGCCGAGGACATGGCGGTCGTCGCCACCCGCACGGCGCACGTCTGCGGCCTCCCCTCCGCCGACGGCGGGGTGGGCGAGCCGAGCGACGCGACGGCGGCCGGCGTCTACGCGGGGCTCCTCGCGACGCTGGAGCGCGCGGTCGGCACCCGCTCGGTGGAGGGACGGCGCGTCACCGTGCTCGGGCTCGGTCACGTCGGGTCCCTGCTGGCGATGCGCCTCGCGAGCGAGGGCGCCCTGCTCACGGTCACCGACGTCAACCCGGCCAAGCGGGCCCTCGCCGAGGCGCTCGGGGCGACCTGGGTGGAGCCGGAGGAGGCACACCGCGTCGAGGGCGACCTGTTCGTGCCCGCGGGCGTCGGCGGCGTGCTCACCGACGCGGTCATCGACGAGCTGCGCGTGAAGGCGGTCGTCGGCCCCGCGAACAACCAGCTCGCCCACCGCTCGGGTGCGGAGCGCCTGGCCGCCCGCGGCATCCTGTGGGCTCCGGACTTCGTCGTCAACGCGGGCGGGGTGATATTCCTCGCCATGATGAACGAGGAGCAGCCCTCGGCCGAGGCGACCGCCGCCCGGGTCGAGCGCATCGGCGAGACCGTCGCGGAGGTCTTCGTGGTCGCCGAGGCGCGCGGGATCACCACCCTCGCCGCCGCCGACGAGCTGGCCCTCGCCCGCCTGCGCGAACCAGCGAACGCATAGCAACGCTCCGCTAGGGTTGGTTCTCATGACGTCTTCGTGGGGCCGCCGGCTCATCGCATCCCTTGTCGCCGCCTTCGTGGTGGCGCTCACCGTCCACGCGGCCATGATCGCCGCGTTCTACGTGGGAAGCCTCGCCGGGTCGTCGGCCCCTTCGGGGACGCTCATCGTCGCCGTCAGCAACTACTTCTCGCTGACCAGCGTCATCGCCTTCGTGCTCCTCTTCGTCGCCGGGGCGGTCGGCGCGTTCGACCGCTGGTGGACCGCGCTCATCGCGGGTCTCCTGGCGGGCGTGCTCTCGCCCGCCATCGGCACCCTCTTCACCGCCACCTCGGGCGGCTCGCCGTTCGGCGGGGAGCTCATCCTCGCGGTGCTGGGCACCCTCCTCGGCATCAACCTGCTCTACGTCGTCGGCATCACCGTCCTGACGCCGACGTTCGGCCGCTGGCTGTTCCGCGTCGTCGAGGGCGTGCGCAGCCGCTTCGAGACCGACCGCAAGGTCGCGCTCGTCCGCATCCCCGCCAAGAACCTCGCCGAGGGTCTCGTCACCCACATCGACCGCACCCCGGTGGACGCCGAGCTCGCCGACACCCAGTGGGACGGCTACGTCAACGCCCTCTCGGAGGCCGGCTGGCAGACCGTCGAGGTCGCCTCGGCGGACACCCTCGCCGACTCCGTCTTCGTCGAGGACACCGCCGTCGTCTTCGGCGATCTGGCCGTCATCACCCGCCCGGGCGCCGACTCCCGCAAGCCCGAGACCGCCGGCACGGAGGCGACCCTGCGCGCCCAGGGCCTCACGCTCGAGCGCATCGAGGAGCCCGGGACCCTGGAGGGCGGCGACGTCCTCAAGGTCGGCAAGACGGTCTACGTCGGCCGCGGTGGCCGCACCAACGGCGAGGGCATCCGCCAGCTGCGCGCGATCGTCGCGCCGCTCGGTTACACCGTCGTCGCCGTGCCGGTCACGAAGGCACTGCACCTGAAGACCGCCGTCACCGCCCTGCCCGACGGCACGGTCATCGGCTACGAGCCGCTCGTCGACGACACCCGCGTCTTCGAGCGCTTCCTCCCCGTCCCCGAGGCGCACGGCACCGCCGTCGTCGTCCTCGACGAGGAGACCCTGCTGCTCTCCGCGGCCGCCCCGAAGACGGCCGAGCTCCTCCACGACCTCGGCTACAAGACCATCGCCGTCGACATCTCGGAGTTCGAGCGCCTCGAGGGCTGCGTCACCTGCCTCTCCATCCGCATCCGCTGAGCGGGTGGTGCGGTGCGCTCCGCGCACCGCGCACGCCACCGAAGGGCACGTCGTTGTCGTCATCCCGCGGGGATGAGCGCAACGACGTGCCCTTCGGCGTTCACTCGGGCTGCTCGCTTCCGAGAAAACTCTTGCGGTCCGCGCAAACCCGGCAATAGGCTGTAGGGCTGCCTTGTGGCGGCACACACGTGAACGCATCGAGGCCGGGAGGACGCAATGGAAAAGACTGGATACGCACGGAACGTGACGGTGTTCGGGCTTGCCGCGCATGCGTCCTCGGAGCCGGCTCTTACCTGGTAGGTCCCAGGAAGGACTGCGTCTCCGGCTGACTGTCGCCGGCACTTTCCGATAGCCCCGTTCCCGAGGGTCGAGCACGCTTCTGCGTGCCTTCGGCGACCCTCGGCGGCGACCTCTCAGCACCTCATCACCGGGTCTTCGGTGACCCGTCGACGATGTCGGAACATCACAAAGAAAACGGAAGTCTCATGTCTGTCGCTGAAACGCATCAGCATCCCCCTCAAAGAGAACAGAAGAAGCGCTCGGGCACGATCCGCACGCTGCTGCGCATCCTGCCGTTCGCGAAGTCGGCGGCGCCACGCATCGTGCTCGGCATGGTGGCGGCGCTGCTCGCCAGCCTGGTCGCGCTCAGCATCCCGCAGGTGCTGCGGTGGCTCGTCGACGGTCCGCTGGCGGCCGGCGACCCCTCCGCGGTGTGGCCTGCGGCGCTGCTCGTCGTCGGGCTGGGCGCGGCGGAGGCCGTGTTCATCTCGCTGCGGCGGTGGTTCGTGCTCACCCCGGGCACGCACGTCGAGGCGCGCATGCGCAACGGGCTGTACGCCCAGCTGCAGGATCTGCCGGTCGCCTTCCACGACCGCTGGCCGAGCGGGCAGCTCTTGTCCCGCGCGGTGAGCGACCTCGGCCTGATCCGGCGGTGGCTGTCGTTCGGCATCGTGCTGCTCGTGGTCAACGTGGTCACGATCGTGGTCGGCTTCGCCATCCTGATCGGCTGGAACTGGATCCTCGGCCTCATCTTCCTGGTCTGCTCCATCCCGCTGTGGATCTACGGGTTCGTCTTCGAGAAGAAGTACTCGATCATCGCCCGCCGCAGCCAGGACCAGGCCGGCGACCTCGCCACCGCGGTGGAGGAGTCGGTGCACGGCATCCGCGTGCTGAAGGCGTTCGGCCGGGGCAAGCACGCCCTCAAGAACTTCGAGTCGCAGGCGGAACAGCTGCGCGGCACGGAGATCGAGAAGGCGAAGGCCATCGCCGGCATCTGGCTGTGGCTGCTGCTCATCCCGGACGTCGCGTTCGGCATCAGCCTGGTGGTCGGCGTGTGGCTCGCCGCCCAGGGCCAGCTGTCCGTCGGCGAGCTCGTCGCGTTCTTCGCGACGGCGACCGTGCTCCGGTTCCCGATCGAGTCGATCGGCTTCCTGCTGTCGATGACGTTCGACACGCGCACGGCGGCCGACCGCTTCTTCGAGGTCATGGACGAGGTCAACACGATCACCGACCCGGCCGACCCCAAGCGCATCCAGGACCCGAAGGGTGAGCTCGTCTTCGACGACGTGCACTTCCGGTACCAGGACTCGCCGGAGCGGTTCCCCGACCTCCTCGACGGCGTGCGCCTGCGGGTGGAGCCGGGGGAGACCATGGCGCTCGTCGGCCTGACCGGCAGCGGCAAGTCCACGCTGACCGCGCTCACCACCCGGCTGTACGACGTGACGGGCGGCGCCGTGCGCATCGACGGCGTAGACGTGCGGGACCTCACCCGGTACGACCTCCGCAAGGCCATCGCGATGGCGTTCGAGGACGCGACCCTGTTCTCGGCGTCCGTGCGCGACAACGTCCTGCTCGGCCGCGACGACCTCGACCCGGCCTCGCCGGAGGCGGAGCGCGTGCTCACCGAGGCCCTCGAGATCGCGCAGGCGGGCTTCGCGTACGAGCTGCCGGAGGGTCTCGACACCAAGGTGGGCGAGGAGGGGCTCAGCCTCTCCGGCGGCCAGCGGCAGCGGCTCGCGCTCGCGCGTGCGGTCGCCGCGGCGCCCAGCGTGCTCGTGCTCGACGACCCGCTGTCGGCGCTCGACGTCGACACCGAGGCGCTCGTCGAGGCGGCGCTGCGCCGGGTGCTGGCCTCCACCACCGCGCTCATCGTCGCGCACCGCCCCTCCACGGTGATGCTCGCCGACCGGGTCGCGCTGCTGGAGGACGGCCGCGTCACCGCGGTCGGCACCCACCACGACCTGCTCGCGTCGAGCGAGCACTACCGGTTCGTCATCTCCAGCCTGGAGGACGAGCAGAACGACGAGATCCTGCAGGAGGTGAACCTGTGAGCACCGCATCCGTGATCGGGGTCGAGGGCGAAGAGCGCCACGACCTCAGCAAAGAGGAGAGCCGCCAGGTCCGGCGCCGCTCGCTGCGGCTGCTCGGGTCGCTGCTGAGCCCGCTGCGCCTGCGGCTCGTGCTGACCGCCGCCGTCGTCGTGGTGAGCACCGCCGGTCAGGTGGCGGGCCCGGCCATCATCGCCTTCGGGATCGACAACGGTCTGCCCGCGCTGATGGAGCAGAACTGGTTCCCGCTGGCGGCGGCCGGTGTCGCGTACCTGGTCACCGGCGTCATCGGCGCCGGGCTGATCGCCTGGTACACGGTGCTCAGCGCCCGCATCAGCCAGGCCATCCTGATCGATCTGCGCAAGCGGGTCTTCCTGCACACCCAGAAGCTCTCGCTCGAGTTCCACGAGTCGTACACGTCGGGCCGCATCATCTCGCGGCAGACGAGCGACCTGGACTCGATCCGCGAGCTCCTGGACTCCGGCATCAACCAGCTGGTGCAGGGCTTCCTGTACATGCTGTTCATCGCGATCGCCCTGTTCGCGGTCGACTGGGTGAGCGGCGTGGTCCTGCTGGTGTCGCTCGTGCCGCTCTACCTGCTCACGCGCTGGTTCCAGAAGCGCTCGCAGACGCTGTTCCGCATCTCGCGGGTGGCGTCGGCGAAGCTCATCGTGCACTTCGTCGAGACGATGACGGGCATCCGCGCCGTCAAGGCGTTCCGCAAGGAGAAGCGCAACGAGAAGGAGTTCGGCGGGCTGGTGGAGGACTACCGCGACGTCAACGCGCGCGTCATCCAGCTGTTCGGGATCTTCGACCCCGGGCTCGTGATGATCGGCAACGTGACGGTGGGCGTGGTCCTGCTCGTCGGCGGCTTCCGCGTGGCCGACGGTCAGCTGGCCATCGGCGTGCTCCTGGCGGCCCTGCTGTACACACGCCGGTTCTTCGACCCGATGGAGGAGATGGCGATGTTCTACAACTCCTACCAGTCGGCCGCGGCCGCGCTCGAGAAGATCTCGGGCGTCCTGGAGGAGGAGCCGAGCGTCCCGGACCCGATCAAGCCGGTCGACCTCTGGACGGCGGAAGGGCACGTGCGTTTCGACGACGTGACCTTCGCCTACAAGGAGGACCGGGTCATCCTGCCGGAGTTCAGCCTGGACATCCCGGCCGGACAGACGATCGCGCTCGTGGGCTCGACAGGTGCGGGCAAGTCGACGCTGGCCAAGCTCATCTCGCGGTTCTACGACCCGAGCGCGGGCGAGGTCTCGCTCGACGGCGTGGACCTGCGCGACCTGCACCCGAAGGACCTGCGCCGGGCGATCGTCATGGTCACGCAGGAGGCGTACCTCTTCAGCGGGTCCGTGGCGGACAACATCGCGCTGGGCAAGCCGGACGCCACCCGCGATGAGGTCGTCGAGGCGGCGAAGGCGGTGGGCGCGCACACGTTCATCGAGGGGCTGCCGAACGGCTACGACACCGACGTGAACAAGCGCGGCGGGCGGGTGTCCGCGGGTCAGCGCCAGCTGATCTCGTTCGCCCGCGCGTTCCTCGCGAACCCGGCGGTGCTGATCCTGGACGAGGCCACCAGCTCGCTCGACATCCCGAGCGAGCGCCTGGTGCAGGAGGCGCTGCAGACGCTGCTCGCCGACCGCACCGCGGTGATCATCGCCCACCGGCTCTCCACGGTCGCCATCGCGGACCGCGTGCTCGTGCTGGAGCACGGCCGCGTGGTCGAGGACGGCACCCCGGACGACCTGATCGCCGGCACCGGGCGGTTCGCCCAGCTGCACGCGGCGTGGCGGGACTCCCTGGTGTAGCGGTCGAC
>JAEWDJ010000043.1 GCA_023390155.1 Actinomycetes bacterium
CGATGATCACCATCACCATGCCGATGGCCAGGATGAGCACGTAGGCGTTCTGGTTCACCAGGTTGATGAGGTTCACCGGCTCGAGCGTCTTGCCGCCGGTGAGGATCTCGAAGAGCACGACGATGACGATCAGGGCGCCCAGGATGCCGAACTGGCGTCCGGTCGACTGGCCGCTGCCGAACATCTTGCCCAGGTCGCGGATCCCCCCGGACTTCTTCTTCTCGGGAATCTGTGTGGTCATGGTTATGCCGTCACCCTCTTCTTGGCGGATGTCATGCTCTTCAGGAGCGCTTCGGGGGTCGCTTCCGCGATCGGGAACTCGTTGGTGATCTGACCTTCGAAGATCGTGTAGATCCGGTCCGAGATGCCGAGGAGCTCGGGGAGCTCCGAGGAGATGACGATGACGCCCTTCCCCTGCGCGGCGAGCTGCTGGATGATGCCGTAGATCTCGTACTTCGCACCGACGTCGATGCCGCGGGTGGGCTCGTCGAGGATGAGGATGTCCGGGGCGGTGAACATCCACTTGGCCAGGACGACCTTCTGCTGGTTGCCGCCCGAGAGGGTGCTGACCCCGCGGTCGACGTCCGGCGTCTTGATGCGCAGGCTCTTGCGGTACTCCTCGGCGACCGCGTGCTCCTTGAGGTCGTCGACCACGCCGCGCTTGGCGATCTTGCGGAGCTTGGCGGCGACGATCGACTGCTTGATGTCGTCGAGCAGGTTGAGGCCGAGCACCTTGCGGTCCTCGCTCACGTAGGCCATGCCGTTGTCGATCGCCTCGGAGACGTTGCGCACCTGGATCTGGCGGCCGTCCTTGTAGATCTCGCCCGACACGAAGGTGCCGTAGGAGCGGCCGAAGACGCTCATGGCGAGCTCGGTGCGGCCGGCGCCCATGAGGCCGGCGAAGCCGACGATCTCGCCGCGGCGCACGGTGAAGCTGGAGTTCTTGACGACCAGGCGGTCCGCGACCTGCGGGTGCTGCACGACCCAGTCGCGCACCTCGAAGAAGGTCTCGCCGATGTTCGGCGTGCGCTCGGGGAAGCGGCTCTCGAGCGTGCGGCCGACCATCCCGCGGATGATGCGGTCCTCGTCGACGCCGTCGGCCTTGACGTTGAGCGTCTCGATGCTGCGACCGTCGCGGATGATCGTGATCTCGTCGGCCACGCGCTCGATCTCGTTGAGCTTGTGGCTGATGATGATGGAGCTGATGCCCTTGCTCTTCAGGCCGAGGATCAGGTCGAGGAGGTGGGCCGACTCGGCCTCGTTCAGAGCGGCGGTGGGCTCGTCGAGGATGAGCAGCTTCACCGACTTGTTGAGCGCCTTGGCGATCTCGACCAGCTGCTGCTTGCCGACGCCGATGTTCTTGATCTGGGTGTCGGGGTCGTCCGAGAGGCCGACGCGGGCGAGGAGCTCGACGGCCCGCTGCTTCGCCTCGTTCCAGTTGATGACGCCGCCGCGGCCGGGCTCGTTGCCGAGGAAGATGTTCTCGGTGATCGAGAGCTCCGGGATGAGGGCGAGCTCCTGGTGGATGATCACGATGCCCTGCTGCTCGCTGGACTTGATGTCCTTGAACCGCATGACCTCGCCCTGGTAGACGATGTCGCCGGAGTAGGTGCCGTACGGGTACACGCCCGAGAGGACCTTCATGAGGGTGGACTTGCCTGCGCCGTTCTCGCCGCAGATCGCGTGGATCTCATCGGCCTTGACGGTCAGGGACACATCCTCCAGCGCCTTCACACCGGGGAACTCCTTGGTGATCGCGCGCATCTCGAGGATGACTGCGTTCGACGACATCGTCGCTCCTTGGTTTCGGGTTTCCTGCCGCGCATACAGGTCATGCGCCTAAGTAGTAAACGCTATGTCTGGTCTTGGCGTCAAATAGTGAAGACAACGAGAAGATAACGGTTTGCCGTGACGTGCACGGTACGCCCGCTCGGGGCCCGCGACTACTCCGCGCTCACTCCGCGCCGGCGAGCGCGTTCTGGATGACCAGCGCGGCCGCGCCGAGCGACTCCGCGCGGTCGCCGAGGGACGAGACGCTGACCGTCGTCGTGTCCGCGATGATCGGGATGGCGTTGTGCTGGATGCCGCGCCGGATCGGCTCCAGCAGCGCCTCCCCCAGGCCCACCAGCGGCCCGCCGATCAGCACCAGCTCGGGGTTGATGACGTTCGCGATGCTGCCGATCGCCTGCCCGACCGCCTGCCCGGCGTCGCCGACGACCCGCAGGGCGGCCGGGTCGCGGGCGAGCCCGCGGCGCAGCACGTCCGCCGTCGTGGCGGCCTCGGTCCCGCTGCGCGTGAGCGACTCGATCATCACTGTGGTGGACGCCACGGTCTCCAGGCATCCGCGGTTGCCGCAGCGGCAGATCACACCGGGCTCGACCACCGGGGTGTGCCCGAGCTCGCCGGTGATGCCGAGGTAGCCGTAATAGGGCTGGCCGTTGATGATCAGGCCCGCCCCGATGCCGGTGCCGATCTTCACGAAGAGGATGTTGCGGCACCCGCGATGCGCGCCCCAGGTGACCTCGCCCAGCGCGCCGAGATTGGCGTCGTTGTCGAGCACGACCGGGAATCGGAAGGTGTTCTCGAGGTCGCGGCGGTTCACGCCGACCCACTCCGGGAGGATCGCGCCCTGCAGCACGGTGCCCGTGCGCCGGTCGATCGGGCCGGGGATGCCGATGCCGACCGAGAGCACGGATTCGCGGTCGTGGCCGCCCTCGGCCAGCATCCTGTCCAGCAGTTCGGACGCGTCGGAGACGGCGCGCGCGACGTCGTAGCCGAGCGGAAGGGCCAGCTCCTGCTCGGCGAGCACCGCGTAGCCGAGCGTGCACAGCACGATGCGCACGTGCCGGCGGCCGAAGTCGACGCCGACGGCGATGTCGCCCGTGTCGCTCAGCTGCACCAGCAGCGCGCGCCGCCCGCTGGAGGTCACCGGGGTGGTCGTGACGACGCCCTTCACCGCCATGTCGCGGACGATGTTCGAGACGGTGGCGGTGGACAGCCCCGTCCCGCGCGCCAGCTCAGCCTGGGTGGAAGGACCGTTCGCCAGCAGGAACTCGACGAGCCGCTCCTGGTTCAGGTGCCTCAGCGCGCCCTGCGACCCGGGATTGCGAGCGCCACGGGGCACGAGGCCCGGAGTGGCGGTCATAGGGACAAGCGTGAATCATCCTCGTGTTGGAGTCAAGCTGTGAACGTAACGGTCAGGTGTCCCGCTGCTGAGAGAGCTCCCAGACGAGCGGCAGCTCCTGGTCGTCGACGCCGCCGCCGAGCCGCTCGAAATGGTCGACGTGCTGGGTAATGAACTCCTGCCAGCGCCGGTTCGCCGGGTCGTCCTCCAGCGCCGCCATCGCGCCCGCGAAGTCGTCGCAGTCCACGAGATGGAAGAGATCGCGGCCACTGCGCCAGATCGCCCAGTCGTGGATGCCGAGCCGCTCGAACGAGGCGGCGAGATCGGCCGGGATGGCGGCGTGCGCCTCGTCGTAGGCGGACTCGTGGCCCTCGCGGAGCACGGAGTGGAGGGCGATGCGCATGCGTTCTCCTCGTTCTTGGATTCCTATAGGAAATAGTAATAGGCTGGGCGGCGGTGCCGAAAGGCCGCGAGCGAAAGGACCCTCGATGCGATTCATGCGACTCGGTGACGCCGGAGCCGAGATCCCGGCCGTGACCGACGGCACGACCACCTGGGATCTGCGCCCGCTGACCGCGGACATCGACGGCGCCTTCCTCGCCGCCGACGGTCTCGCCCGCGCCGAGAGCGCCGCCGCCGAGGGGGCGCTGCCCGAGCTCGCGACCGAGGGCCTCCGCGTCGGGGCGCCGATCGCCCGCCCGCAGGCCGTCATCTGCATCGGGATGAACTACGCGGCGCACGCCCGCGAGTCCGGCGCCGAGCCGCCGAAGGACATCGTGGTGTTCTACAAGCACCCCAACACCGTCGTCGGGCCGTACGACGACATCCTGCTGCCGCCCGGCTCCACCACCACCGACTGGGAGGTCGAGCTCGCCGCCGTGATCGGCACACGCGCCCGCTACCTCGCGTCGCCCGAGGAGGCGCTGGCGCACATCGCCGGCTTCGCGGTGGCGAACGACGTCTCGGAGCGCGAGTACCAGCTCGAGCGCTCGCTCGGCCAGTGGAGCAAGGGCAAGAGCTTCGAGACCTTCAACCCGCTCGGCCCGTGGCTGGTGCCCGCCGCCGAGGTGGGAGACGGCTCCGGCCTGCGCCTGCGCTCGGCCGTCAACGACGAGACCCGGCAGGATTCGGCCACCAGCGACCTGATCTTCTCGGTCGCCGAGATCGTCTACCGGCTCAGCCAGTTCACCGTGCTCGAGCCCGGCGACCTGATCAACACCGGCACGCCCGAGGGCGTGGCCCTCTCGGGCCGGTTCCCCTACCTGCAGGCGGGCGACACCGTCGAGGTGGGCATCGAGGGTCTGGGCGAGCAGCGCAGCACCGTGCGCCCGGCCTGACCGCACCGACCTCCCGCATCCCGCACGACACGAAGGAGACACCGATGTCACAGCACTTCGACGGGCTCGTCGCCGCCGTCACCGGCGGCGCCTCCGGTATCGGCCGCGCCATCGCGGACGAGCTGGCCGCCCAGGGCGCGCGCGTCTTCGCGCTCGACCTCGACCCCTCCGGCGTCGCCGAACCGCACACCGGCATCCGCTGCGACATCGGCGACGACGACTCGGTGCGCGACGCCATCGCCGCCGTGGTGGCCGACGCCGGCCGCCTCGACATCGTGATCGCGAACGCCGGCATCGGCGCGCAGGGCGACGTGACCGCCAACGACGACGACGAGTGGATGCGCGTGCTCAACGTCAACGTGATCGGCTCCGCCCGCACCGTGCGCCACGCCCTGCCGCACCTGACCGCGTCGCCCTCCCCCGCCGTCGTCTTCACCAGCTCGATCGCGGCCTGGGCCGGCCTCCCCCAGCGCGTGCTCTACTC
>JAEWDJ010000105.1 GCA_023390155.1 Actinomycetes bacterium
GAGCCCGCGCTCACCGCCCGGCCCGCCGCCGAGTGGGTGGAACGTCTCGCCCGGGTGCGCGTGCCCGCCGGGCTGGTCAACTCCGTCGCCGAGGCGTTCGCCTTCGCGGAGTCGCTCGGGCTCGCACCGGTCGTCGACACGGTCGATCCGGCCACCAGGCGCAGCACGCGGCAGCCGGCGACGCCCATCCGGCTCGACACCGCCCCGGCGACCCACCGCACGCCGCCCCCGCGCCTCGGCGCCGACGAGCCGCACTGGCTCGAACGGACCGACCCGCTCCCGGAGACCACGCCCACCGACGACAAGGACAGACCGTGACCACACCCGCCCTCGACGAGGCTTTCAGCATCGACCACCTGCTCAGCGAGGAGGAGCGCGGCTGGGCCGCCCGGGCACGCGCCTTCGCCGACGAGCGCATCCGCCCGGTCATCGAGAAGGACTTCGAGGACAAGCACTTCCGCCGCGAGCTCGTCGCCGAGCTGGGCGCGCAGGGCTTCCTCGGCATGCACCTGAGAGACGAGGGCTGCGCGGGAGCCGGCGCCGTGAGCTACGGCCTGGTCTGCCACGAGCTGGAGGCGGCCGACAGCGGCTGGCGCACGTTCGTCTCCGTGCAGGGTTCGCTCGCCATGAGCGCGATCTCGAAGTTCGGCTCCGACGAGCAGAAGGCCGAGTGGCTGCCGCCGATGGCCCGCGGCGAGCGCATCGGCTGCTTCGCCCTCACCGAGCCCGACGGCGGGAGCGATCCGGCGGCGATGGGCACGCGGGCGCGGCGGGACGGTGACGACTGGGTGATCAACGGCGCGAAGCGGTGGATCGGCCTTGCGGCGCTGGCGGATGTGGCCGTCGTGTGGGCGGCGACGGACGACGGCGTGCGCGGGTTCCTCGTGCCGACCGGAACCCCGGGGTTCTCGGCCGTGGCGATCGGCGGCAAGCTGTCGATGCGGGCGTCCGTGCAGTGCGATGTGGTGCTGGACGAAGTGCGGCTGCCGGCGTCGGCGCAGCTGCCCGGGGCGCGAGGGCTGTCCGGTCCGTTCTTGTGCCTGAACGAGGCGCGCTACGGGATCGTGTGGGGCGCGATGGGCGCGGCGCGCGACTGCCTGGAGGTGTCGATCGCGCGGGCGACGACGCGGCAGGTGTTCGGGCGTCCGATCGGCGCGACCCAACTCATCCAGGAGAAGCTCGCGAACATGCTCGTGGAGTACGAGAAGGGGATGCTGCTGGCGTTGCACCTCGGTCGGCTGAAGGAGGCCGGGCGGCTGACCCCGACGCAGATCAGCGTGGGCAAGCTGAACAGCGTGCGCGAGGCGCTGGCGATCGCGCGGGAGGCGCGGACGATCCTGGGCGGCGACGGCATCACGAACGCGTTCCCGGTGATGCGGCACATGGCGATCCTGGAGTCGGTGCGAACGTACGAGGGTACCGACGAGATCCACACGCTCGTGCTCGGGCGTGCGCTGACCGGGCTGGCGGCGTTCGCGTGAGCGGCGGGGTGGTGGACAGCGCGGTGGAGCGGACTGCCGTCGCGGCAGCACGCGCGGCGCGCTCGGTGCCGGACCGCGCCGCGCGTGCGGGCTGGTTGGACGCGCTCGCCTCCGCTCTGGAGGCCGACCGCGCGGAGCTGGTGCGCATCGCCGGTGAGGAGACGGGACTGTCGCCTGCCCGCCTGGACGGCGAGGTCACCCGGACGGCCGCGCAGCTGCGGTTCTTCGCCGGTGTCGCCCGGGAGGGCGCGTACCTCGAGGCGACGCTCGACGCACCGGACCCCTCCCTGGTACCGCCGCGTCCTGATCTGCGGCGCATCCTGCGCCCGATCGGGCCGGTCGCCGTCTACGCAGCGTCCAACTTCCCGTTCGCCTTCTCCGTGCTGGGGACGGACACCGCGTCCGCGCTGGCGGCCGGCTGCCCCGTGGTCGTGAAGGCGCATCCCGGGCATCCCCGGCTCTCTCGCCGCACCGCCGAGCTGGCCGGCGCCGTCCTCCCCGCGGGCTGGTTCGCGCTGGTGGAGGGGATGGACGCCGGTGTCGCGCTCGTGCAGCATCCCGCCATCGCGGCGGCGGGGTTCACCGGCTCGGAGCGCGGCGGCCGGGCCCTGTTCGACCTCGCCGCGGCGCGCCCGCGGCCCATCCCGTTCTACGGCGAGCTGGGCAGCATCAACCCCGTCGTCGTCACCCGGGCCGCGGCCGCCGAGCGTGCGTCGGAGATCGGCGCGGGACTCGTCGGCTCCTTCACGCGCGACGCGGGACAGTACTGCACGAAGCCCGGCCTGGTGTTCGTCCCCGCGGGGGCCGGTGTGGAGGAGGCCGCACGGTCGGCCCTCGCCTCCGCCCCCTCCTCCCGGCAGCTGACGGAGGCCATGGCCGAGGGGTTCGCCTCCGCGGTGTCCGATCTGGCGGCCCTCCCCGGTGTTGAGGTCGTGCACGGCTCCGCCGCGACGGGCACGTCGACTCCGGCCCTCGTGCTGACGGAGGCCGCGACCTTCCTCGCCGATCCCGAGACATTCCTCGCCGAGCGCTTCGGCCCGGTCAGCGTGCTCGTGCGCTACGACGACACCGAGCTAGCCGCGCTCGTCGCCGCCCTCGAGCCCTCGCTGACCGCCACCGTCCACCGGGCCTCGGGCGAGGACGTCGGGGCGCTCGCGGACGCGCTCGCACCGGTCGCGGGGCGGCTGCTGTTCGACGGCTGGCCCACCGGGGTCGCCATCGGCTGGGCGCAGCACCATGGGGGCGGCTGGCCCGCGACGACGGCCTCCGTCCACACCTCCGTCGGCGCGACGGCCATCCGGCGCTGGCTCACCCCCATCGCCTACCAGGACGCCCCGCAGGAGGTGCTGCCTCCCGAGCTGCGCGACGGGAACCCGCTCGGCATCCCACGCCGCGAGTCCTGACGGGCCGGAGCGACGCAGGCGCGTCCGGCTCGGCCGGACGCGCCTCCGTGGCGACACCGCCGCTCAGGCGCGCGGCGACGTGACCCCGGACCGCCGCTCGCGCAGCAGCTCCGCCACCCGGATCGCGTCGCCCTCCGGAGCGCTGGACTTCGCGTCCGGCCGCGCGATGAACAGGTACAGCCCGCCCGCGACCACCACGATGCCGAGCCCGATGAGCACGATCCAGTCGTTGAACACGCTCCCGGTCGAGCCGGGCCACGCCAGGAGGATCATCGCGCCGATGCCGTAGAGCAGCGCGAGCACGTTGACGACGATCCCGGCGCCGCCGAGCGTGAACGGCCCGGCGGGACGCCAGCCGCGCAGCCGCTGCCGGAGCGACGCGAGCACCACCGACTGGAAGGCGACGTAGATGCCCAGCACGGCGAACGCCGTCACCTGCGTGATCAGCCCCTCGGGCCCGACATACACGATCAGGCTGATCAGCACCGGGATGGAGCACGCCACGATCAACGCGTTCACCGGCACCTTGCTGCGAGGCGACACCCGGGCGAGCCAGCGGTGGGCCGGGATCATCCCGTCACGCGCGAACGAGAACAGCAGGCGGCTGGCGGCGGCCTGGAGGCTCAGCACGCACGACAGGAACGCGGTCACCGCGACGACGAGGAAGATCTTCGCGCCGACGGGCCCGAGGGACGACTGCAGGATCTCCGGGATGGGGTCCACGTCCTCCCCCGCCACGATCTTCTGCAGGTCCGGCGCGGCGAGCACGTAGCCGCCGAAGGCGAACAGCGCGGACACGCCGCCGACGAGGATCGTCATCATCATCGCGACGGGGATGCGCTTCGCCGGGTTGGCGACCTCCTCCGCGACGTCGCCGCACGCCTCGAACCCGTAGAACAGGAACAGGCCCGCCAGCGCGGCGCCCAGGAACGCGACGAGGTAGGAGCCGTCGCCCTGCACGCCCATGCTGTCGAAGAACACGGAGAACTCCTGCTTGCGCTGGAAGATCAGCAGGTAGAGGCCGACCGCGATCACGCCGATCAGCTCGGCGGCGAGGCCGATGCGCGCGACGGTCGCGAGCGTCCTCGTCCCGGTGAAGTTCAGGGCGAGGGCCACGACCAGGAGCAGCACGGTCAGCAGGAGCGTGACCTCCTTGGTCGCGGGGAGCCCGAACAGGCTCGCGAGGAACCCGCTGCCGTACGACGCCACGGCCGTGATCGTCACGATCATCGCCCAGATGTAGACCCAGGCCGCCATCCACGCGTAGCGGCGGCCCCACAGCCGCCTCGCCCACGGGTAGATGCCGCCGTGGATCGGGTACTGCGAGACCACCTCCCCGAACACCAGCGAGACGAGGAACTGACCGGCCCCGACGATCACGATCCACCAGATCGACGGCGGCCCGCCGGTCGCCATCGCGACGGCGAACAGGGAGTACACGCCCACGAGAGGCGAGAGGTAGGTGAACCCCAGGGCGAAGTTCGCCCACAGGGTCATCGAGCGGTTGAACGAATCCTCGTAGCCGAGGACGGCGAGGTGCTCGCCGTCTCCCAGCTCTGACGGGACGGACGGTTCTGCGGACATCGGATGCCTTCCGGATCAGCTCCACACGACGGTGTGTGTGGAGGCAGCGTAGCGGAGGCGGAGGCCGGATACCTATAGGACAGGATGATTAAATTCCCCGGCGTGTCGGCTACTGCCCGATGTAGCTCATCACGTGCTTGATCCGCGTGTAGTCCTCGAAGCCGTACTGGGAGAGGTCCTTGCCGTAGCCGGAGTGCTTGAAGCCGCCGTGCGGCATCTCCGCGACGATCGGGATGTGCGTGTTGATCCAGACGCAGCCGAAGTCGAGCCCCTTGGCGAAGCGCATCGCCCGCCCGTGGTCCTTCGTCCACACCGACGACGCGAGGCCGTACTTCACGCCGTTCGCCCAGCGCAGCGCCTCGGCCTCGTCGGTGAACCGCTGCACGGTCTGGACGGGGCCGAAGATCTCGTTCTGGACGGCCTCGTCGTCCTGCCGCAGCCCCGAGACGATCGTCGCCTCCCAGAAGTAGCCGCGATCGCCCTGGCGCCGGCCGCCGAGCTCGACCGTCGCGTGCTCCGGCAGCCGGTCGACGAAACCGCCGACCTGCGCGAGCTGGTTCGCGTTGTTGAGCGGTCCGTAGAGCACGCCGTCCTCCCGCGGGCCACCGGTGACGGCGTTCGCGCGGGCGTACTCGGCGAGGGCGGCGACGAACTCGTCGTGGATGCCGGCCTGCACCAGCAGCCGCGTGGCGGCGGTGCAGTCCTGGCCGGCGTTGAAGTACCCGGCGGCGACGATCCCCTCGACCGCCTTCGCGATGTCCGCGTCGTCGAACACGATGACCGGCGCCTTGCCGCCGAGCTCCAGGTGCACCCGCTTGAGGTCGAAGGACGCAGCGCGCGCCACCTCCATCCCGGCCCGGACGGACCCGGTGATCGAGATGAGCTCCGGGATTGGGTCGTCGGTCATCGCGACGCCGGTCGTCCGGTCGCCCAGCACGACGTTGAGCACGCCGGCCGGGAGGAACTCGGCCGCCACCTCGGCCAGGAGCAGGGTGGACAGCGGAGTCGTGTCGCTGGGCTTCAGCACGGTGGTGTTGCCCGCGGCCAGGGCGGGCGCGAACTTCCACACCGCCATGTTGAGCGGGTAGTTCCAGGGTGTCACCTGGCCGACCACGCCGATCGGCTCGCGGCGGATGAACGAGGTGTGGTCGGGCATGTACTCGCCGGCCGAGCGGCCCTCCAGGTTGCGCGCGGCGCCGGCGAAGAAGCGGATCTGGTCCACCGAGAGCAGGATCTCGTCGTCGACCAGGGTGGACCGCGGCTTCCCGGTGTCCTGCGACTCCGCGTCGGCGAACTCCTCCGCGCGCTCCTCCATGGCGTCCGCGATGCGGAAGAGCGCGAGCTGACGCTCCGCCGGCGTGGTACTCCCCCAGGTCTCGAACGCCGACTGCGCGGCGCGATAGGCGTCGGCGACATCCTCGGCGGTCGACACCGGCGCGGTCGCGTAGACCTCCTCGGTCGCCGGGTCGATCAGCGTCAGGGAGGCGTCCCCGCGGGCCTCGACGTGCGTGCCGTTCACGAAGTTCCGGAGCTCAGTCATGGCGGGGAGTCTACTGATTCCGTCATCGAATGCGCCAGGAATGTGCGGAATCGCTTGCGGGAGTGCACCTCCACTGACAGAATCGCTCCATGAGTACCCCTCGGGCAACGAATGGCGCGAAGGCTCCGCAGATCGACGACGTCTCCAAGGCGATCATCGAGCAGCTCCAGGTGGACGGCCGCAAGTCGTACGCCGAGATCGGCAAAGCCGTCGGTCTGAGCGAGGCGGCGGTCCGGCAGCGCGTGCAGAAGCTGACCGAGTCGGGCGTGATGCAGATCGTGGCCGTGACCGACCCGATGCAGCTCGGGTTCTACCGCCAGGCGATGATCGGGATCCGGGTCACCGGGGACACGCGCGTGATCGCCGACAAGCTGGCCGCGATGCCGGCCGTCGACTACGTCGTCCTCACCGCCGGGACCTTCGACATCCTCGCCGAGGTGGTGTGCGAGAACGACCTCGACCTCATCACGATGCTCAACTCCGAGATCCGATCTCTCGACGGCGTGCTGTCGACCGAGACGTTCGTCTATCTCAAACTCCACAAACAGTTCTACAACTGGGGAACGCGATAACCATGACGACAACCGTAGAAACGTTCGGCGAGCCGATCGCGGCCGAAGAGGCGGCGCTGCAGGCGAAGGCGAGAGACCACCTCTGGATGCACTTCGCCCGCCAGTCGGTGATGGAGGAGGGCCACGGCGTCCCCATCATCACCCGCGGCGAGGGCCACCACATCTGGGACTCGCACGGCAAGCGCTACATCGACGGCCTCTCCGGGCTCTTCGTCGTGAACGCGGGCCATGGCCGCAAGCGCCTGGCGGAGGCGGCGGCCAAGCAGGCCGAGCAGCTCGCCTTCTTCCCGATCTGGTCGTACGCCCACCCGCACGCGATCGAGCTCGCGGACCGCCTCGCGCACTACGCGCCGGGCGACCTCAACCGCGTGTTCTTCTCGACCGGCGGCGGCGAGGCGGTCGAGACCGCCTTCAAGCTGGCCAAGTACTACTGGAAGCTGCAGGGCCGCCCGACCAAGCACAAGGTGCTGTCGCGCTCGGTGGCCTACCACGGCACCCCGCAGGGCGCTCTGGCGATCACGGGCATCCCGGCGATGAAGGAGATGTTCGAGCCGCTGACCCCGGGCGGGTTCCGCGTGCCGAACACGAACTTCTACCGCGCGGGCGAGATGGGCGCGCCGACCGACGACGTCGAGGCGTTCGGCGTGTGGGCCGCGAACCGCATCGAGGAGATGATCCAGTTCGAGGGTCCCGAGACGGTGGCCGCGATCTTCCTCGAGCCGGTGCAGAACTCGGGCGGCTGCTTCCCGCCGCCTCCCGGCTACTTCCAGCGCGTGCGCGAGATCTGCGACAAGTACGACGTGCTGCTCGTCAGCGACGAGGTCATCTGCGCCTTCGGCCGCATCGGCCACATGTTCGCCTGCGACCAGTACGGCTACGTGCCGGACATGATCACCTGCGCCAAGGCGATGACCTCTGGCTACTCCCCCATCGGCGCGACGATCATCAGCGACAAGATCTACGAGCCCTTCAAGCACGGCAACACGTCGTTCTACCACGGCTACACCTTCGGCGGTCACCCCGTCTCGGCCGCGGTCGCGATGGAGAACCTCGACATCTTCGAGGAGGAGGGCCTCAACGAGCGCGTCCGCGAGAACTCCCCGCTGTTCCGCGCCGAGCTCGAGAAGCTGCTCGACCTGCCGATCGTCGGCGACGTGCGCGGCGACGGCTACTTCTTCGGCATCGAGCTGGTGAAGGACAAGGCCACGAAGGAGACGTTCGACGACGACGAGTCGGAGCGCCTGCTCCGCGGGTTCCTCTCGAAGGCGCTCTTCGACGCGGGCCTCTACTGCCGCGCGGACGACCGCGGTGACCCGGTCGTCCAGCTCGCGCCGCCGCTGACGATCGGCCCCGACGAGTTCGTCGAGATCCGCCAGATCCTCGAGTCGGTGCTCACCGAGGCGAGCAACCACCTCTGAGACGCAGTACCCGACTGCACGAGACGGGTCCGGTCGGCGCGGCAGCGACGACCGGGCCCGTTTTTCGCACGGCGCAACCCACCACCCCAGGGAGACGCATGGACTACCGCAGCACCGGCTTCTGGTTCGATTCCCTCGCGGAGGCCGAGGGCGGCTTCCCGCCCCGCCCCGGCCTGGACGCCGACCGGGAGGCCGACGTCGCGATCGTCGGCGCCGGGCTCACCGGGCTCTGGACCGCCTACTACCTCCTGCAGGCGGATCCGACGCTACGGGTGGTCCTGCTCGAGAAGGAGGTCGCCGGGTTCGGGGCCTCGGGCCGCAACGGCGGCTGGTGCAGCGCCCTCTTCCCCTGGTCTGCGTCGAAGCTGGAGGCCCGCTACGGGTTCGCCGCCGCCGTCGCCCAGCGGCGCGCGATGGTCGAGACGGTCCACGAGGTGGGCCGTGTGACCGAGGCCGAGGGCATCGACTGCGACTACCGGTTGGGCGGAACGGTGACGTTCGCACGCTCGCGGCCGCAGCTCGACGCGGCCCGGGAGGAGTACGCCGAGTCCGAGCGCTTCGGCGTCGACCGTGTCGCCCTCTGGGGGACGCGGACCGTGCGCGACCGGTTCGGGGCACCCGACGCCGTCGCCGCCACGTACACGCCGGACTGCGCGCGCGTCCACCCGGGCAAGCTCGTTCGCGGCCTGGCACGCGTGGTCGAGCGGGCGGGCGCGACCATCGCCGAGCGGACGGAGGTGCTCTCCTGGTCGGACGGCGTCGTCCGCACGGTCTCCGGCGGTGCGGAGCGGACCGTGCGCGCCGGTTTCGTCGTCAACGCCACGGAGGGCTACGGGTCGCAGCTGCCGCAGGTCGGCCGCCGCATCCTCCCGCTGTACTCGCTCATGATCGCGACCGAGCCGCTGCCGGATGCGGTGTGGGAGCGCATCGGCATCGAGCACGGCCAGACCTTCACCGACTTCCGCAACCTGATCGTCTACGGCCAGCGCACCGCGGACAACCGGTTCGCGTTCGGCGGGCGGGGCGCCCGCTACCACCTGGGCAGTGCCATCCGGCCCGAGTACGACCGCTCGCCGCGCGTGCGCGACCACCTGGTGCGCACCCTGTTCGACCTCTTCCCGGACGCGGCCGGGGCACGCATCACGCACCACTGGGGCGGGCCGCTCGGGGTGCCGCGCGACTGGCACGCGAGTGTCGGCATCGACCGTGCGGGGCGCGAGGCCTGGGCGGGCGGCTATGTCGGGGACGGGCTCAGCACGACCAACCTCGCCGGCCGCACCCTGGCCGATCTCCTCGCCGGCCGCGAGAACGCGCTGACCGCGCTGCCCTGGGTCGGGCACCGCCCGCGGGCCTGGGAGCCGGAGCCGCTGCGCTTCCTGGGGGCGAACGCGGGCCTGGTCGCCATGGAGGGCGCCGACCTCGAGGAGGACGTCACCCGCCGGCCGTCGCTCGTCGCCCGGGCCGTCGCTCCGCTGATCGGCCACTGAACGACGAACCGCCGGGCGCACGTCTCGTGCGCCCGGCGGTCCGGGTCGTCCCGCGGTCGGGGCGCCGGG
>JAEWDJ010000222.1 GCA_023390155.1 Actinomycetes bacterium
GGATCTGCTGCGCCTGCGTGCGGAGCCCCGCCCCCGGATCGACGCCGACGACCGGAGCGACGATCGCGTCGGAGAAGCTCGTCGCGGGCTGCAGCGCCGCCGCCGACCTCTCGCGGGCATCCTCCCAGAGGTCGATCGCGCGCGCGGCCTGACGCTGCGCCGCGGCGAGGGAGACGCGGTACCCGTCCAGGGTGGAGGCGGCGGCATTCAGCGCCTGCGAGAGCCGCTCCCAGCGCGCGGCCACGGCGGCGCGTTTGGCCGCGAACGCGTCGGCTCCGCTTCCCGTCCAGCCGTCGGGCGTCGCCAGCTGTTCCAGGGAGGCGGAGGTCTCGGCCGCGACGGCCGAGCGTCGGCGCCACTGTGCGGCGGCGGCTTCGAGGGCGTCCACCGATCCCGGGACGAGAGCGACGGCGCTCGACGTGCTCCCCAGCTCCGCCATCAGAAGGCCCGCGCCGCCGCGCGCACGCCGTCGCGGGCGTCGTGGTCGGCACGCTCATACGCGGATGCCGAACCACGCAGCTTGGCGGCCAGCTCCTCCGTGGCGGAGACGCGGGTGGTCCAGCTCTTCCCCGTCGTGGTCGCGAACTCGGCGATCGCCGCCGCCAGCGCGGCATCCCCCACCTCGGACGGATGCTTCACGGCACCGGACACCGTCGCGCCCGCGGCGATGTCGTCCACCGCACGAGCTGCGGAGCGCAGACCCGCGACCTCCACTGCGAATTCCCCCATGGCCTCCACCCTAGCGGCGGGTCACGCCGCCCAGCGGGGTCCGACTCCCGTGATCGTGACCGTGCGCGGCTCGTCCGCGTCGAGCACGTCGTCGTCGACGGCGGAGCCGGCCGACGCGTCGGCGCCGGTGGGCCGCTCGATCACGACCTCCAGCCACGACTCGGCGACGCCGTCGAGCATCCCGCTGCCCCACTCCACCACCACGACCGAGCGGGCGAAGTCGATGTCGAGGTCGTCGAGCTCGAGCGCGCTCCCGAGCCGGTAGGCGTCGACGTGCACGAGCGGGGCCCCGCCGACCAGGCTGGGATGCGTCCGGGCCAGCACGAAGGTCGGGCTCGTCACCGGGCCGCGCACCCGGAGGCCGTCGCCGATCCCGCGCGTGAGGGTCGTCTTGCCGGCTCCGAGGGGGCCCGTCAGCACGAGGAGGTCACCCGGGCGCAGCACACCGGCGAGCTCCTCGCCGAGCGCGTGCATGGCGTCGCTCGTCGCGACCGTGCGGCGTGCGGGGAGCGCCAGACCGGTCACCGCGCGCTCCGGAAGGTGCGCGCGACGCGGCCGTCCAGGCGGGTCACGATCTCCCAGCTGATCGTTCCGCACGCCTCGGCCCAGTCGTAGGCGGACGGGACGCCCGTCGCCGGGTCTCCGAACAGGACCACCTCGTCGCCGACCAGGATGGGGGCGTCGCCGACGTCGACCACGAACTGGTCCATCGCGACCCGGCCGGAGACGCGGTAGGTCTCGCCGCCGATGGCGACCGGCGCGGCGTTGGAGGCGCTGCGCGGGACCCCCTCGGCGTAGCCGAGCGGGACGCGCGCGAGCGTCGTCTCGCACTCGGTGCGGTAGGTGTAGTCGTACGAGACGCCCTTGCCGGCCGGGACCCGCCGCACGGCCGCGACGCGCCCGCGGACCGTCATGGCCGGCCGCAGGCCGAGCTCGCTGCCCGACTCCGCGCCGAAGGGCGAGAGACCGTAGATGGAGAGCCCCAGGCGCACCAGGTCGAACCGCGACTCGGGCAGCGCGATGGCCGCCGCACTGGCTGCGATGTGCCGCAGCTCGGGCTGGATCCCCGCCGCCGCCGCCAGCGCCACACCGCGCTCGAACACCGTGATGGCAGCCCGGTCGTCGTCGTCGGAGGCGTTGGACAGATGGCTGAACAGCCCGCGGACCCGCAGCACGCCCTCGGCCTCCAGCGCACGCGCCCGCGCGAAGACGGGACCCCACTCCTCCTCGGCGACCCCGTTGCGGCTGAGACCCGTCTCGAGCTTGATGTGCACCGCGAGACGGGCGACGTCGCGGCCGGCGTCAGCCGCATCCTCCAGCTGGGCGAGCGACGAGATCCCCACGTCGATGCCCGCGTCCGCCGCCCGTCGGAAGTCCTCCTCCGGTGAGTGCAGCCAGGCGAGGATCGGTGCGTCGATCCCGGCGTCCCGCAGCTCCAGCGCCTCGTCGAGGTCGGCCACGCCCAGCCAGTCCGCGCCGCCGGCGAGGGCCGCCCGCGCGGTGGCGACGGCGCCGTGCCCGTAGGCGTTCGCCTTGACGACGGCCATCACATGCGGGGTGCCGACGAACGCGCGCATCCGCTCGACGTTCGAGGTGACCGCGTCCAGGTCGACCTCGAGCTCGCGGAAGGCGGTCACGGCGCCGTCTCCGCGATCACGAACGCGGTCGCGATCCCCGCGTCGTGCGACATCGACACGTGGATGTGCGCGATGCCGCGCTCGCGCACCTGGCGCTCGACCACGTTGTGCAGCACGAAGCCCGGGTTCCTCTCCTCGTCGGGGACGATCTCCATGTCGTGCCAGCGCACGCCCTCCGACCCGCCCAGCGCCTTGATCAGCGCCTCCTTCGCGGCGAACCGCGCCGCGAGCGAGTGCACCGGAAGGGTGCGCTCGGCCTCGGTGAAGAGCCGCTCGCGCAGCTTCGGCGTCCTCTCGATGGACCGGGCGAAGCGCGCCAGGTCCACCACGTCGATGCCGATACCGGCGATCACGGGCGAACGCCTCCCGTTACTCGACGGTGACGGACTTGGCGAGGTTGCGCGGCTGGTCCACGTCGAGCCCCTTCGCCGCCGACAGCTCCATCGCGAAGATCTGGAGCGGCACCACGGCCAGCAGCGGCTCGAACAGCGGAGCGGCGAGCGGGATGCGGATGACCTCGTCGGCGAACGGCAGCACGGCCGCGTCTCCGGCCTCGGCGATCGCGATGACGCGGGCGCCGCGGGCGCGGATCTCCTGGATGTTCGACACGACCTTCTTGTGCAGCTCGTCCGACCAGCGCGGGCTCGGCACCACGACGAAGACCGGCTGACCCGGCTCGATCAGCGCGATCGGCCCGTGCTTCAGCTCGCCCGCGGCGAAGCCCTCGGCGTGGATGTACGCGAGCTCCTTGAGCTTGAGGGCGCCCTCCAGGGCGATCGGGTAGCCGACGTGACGGCCGAGGAACAGCACCGAGCGGGTGTCCGACATCCAGCGGGCGAGCTGCGCGATGGTGTCGTGCGACTCGAGCACGGTGGCGATCTTCGCGGGCACCTCGGCCAGCTCCTCGACGGCGTCGCGCTGCTGCGCCTCCGACAGGGCGCCGCGCACGCGGGCCAGGTGGAGGCCGAACAGGTACAGCGCGGTGATCTGCGCGACGAACGCCTTCGTCGAGGCGACGGCGACCTCGGGGCCGGCGTGCGTGTAGAGGGCCGCGTCCGACTCGCGCGGGATCGTGGCGCCCTGGGTGTTGCAGACCGAGATCGCTTTGGCGCCGGCCTCCCGGGCGTACTTGACCGCCATCAGCGTGTCCATCGTCTCGCCGGACTGGCTGATCGAGATGATCAGCGTGCCGTCCGTGATGACCGGCTCCCGGTAGCGGAACTCGTGGCTGAGCTCCACCGTGACGGGCACGCGCGCCCACTTCTCGATGGCGTAGCTGCCGACGAGCCCGGCGTAGGCCGCCGTGCCGCAGGCCACGATGGTGATGCGGTCGATGCCGGTGAAGAATGCGTCGCCGAGTGCCTCCAGCTCGGGGATGTGGACCTCGCCGTCGGCCACGCGGCCGCGCAGGGTGTTGGCGACGGCGTCGGGCTCCTCGGCGATCTCCTTGGCCATGAACGACGACCAGCCGCCCTTCTCGGCGGCGGAGGCGTCCCACGCGACCTCGAACGGCTCGACCTCGACCGGGACGCCGGCGAAGTCGGTGACGGTGACGGCGTCGGGGGTGATCGTGACGATCTGGTCCTGGCCGATGGCCATCGCGCGACGGGTGTGCTCGACGAACGCGGCGACGTCGGAGCCGAGGAAGTTCTCGCCCTCGCCCAGGCCGATCACCAGCGGGGAGTTGCGGCGCGCGCCGACCACGACGTGCGGCTGGTCCTGGTGCAGTGCGAGCAGGGTGAAGGCGCCCTCGAGGCGCGACACGACCCGCTGGAAGGCCTCGCCCAGGTCGCCGGTGGTGCGGTACTCGCGGCCGAGGAGGACGGCGGCCACCTCTGTGTCGGTCTCGGACTCGAACGCGAAGCCGTCCGCGAGGAGCTCGTCCTTCAGCGTGGCGAAGTTCTCGATGATGCCGTTGTGGATGACTGCGAGCCGACCGTCGTCGCCCAGGTGCGGGTGCGCGTTGCGGTCTGTGGGGCCGCCGTGGGTCGCCCACCGGGTGTGGCCGATGCCGGTGGCGCCGTTCGGGATGGGGTTCGTCTCCAGGTCGCCCGCGAGGACGGCCAGCTTGCCGGCCTTCTTCGCGGTGCCGAGGCGGCCGTCCGGGCCGATCACGGCGATTCCTGCGGAGTCATATCCGCGGTACTCCAGGCGCTTCAGGCCGCCGAGGAGCACCTCGAGGCTCTTGTCGGTACCGACGTACCCCACGATTCCACACATGGGCCCGATTCTATCCTGGGCCACGGCCTAGACTTGTCGCCTATGCGTGACAACGGCGCCGGTCGCGGCGAACCCACAGGCGGCGACTCCAGCACCCCCTTCGTCGAACTGGACCGGGCCGACTGGGCGGAGCTCGCGCAGAACACGTCCCTGCCGCTGAAGGAGACGGAGCTCGTCCAGCTGCGCGGTCTCGGCGACCCGCTCGACATGCGCGAGGTGGAGCAGGTCTACCTCCCCCTCAGTCGGCTGCTCAACCTCTACGCCGGCGGCGCACGGCAGCTGCACCGGGTGACGAGCGACTTCCTCGGCGAGCGGGCGCAGCGCACCCCCTTCGTGATCGGCGTCGCCGGCTCGGTCGCCGTCGGCAAGTCGACCATCGCCCGCCTCCTCCGCGAGCTGCTCTCCCGCTGGGACGACACCCCGCGCGTCGAGCTCGTCACCACCGACGGGTTCCTGCACCCGAACGCGGAGCTCGAACGCCGCGGTCTCATGGAGCGCAAGGGCTTCCCCGAGTCGTACGACCGGCGCGCGCTCCTCCGCTTCGTCACGGCCATCAAGAGCGGAGCGGCGGAGGTGCGCGCCCCCTTCTATTCGCACCTCAGTTACGACATCGTCCCCGACGCCGAGATCGTGGTGCGCCGGCCGGACGTGCTGATCGTCGAGGGCCTCAACGTCCTCCAGCCCGCGGGCGGCGGCAACCGGCTCGCGGTCAGCGACCTCTTCGACTTCAGCGTCTACGTCGACGCGCGCACGCGCGACATCGCCCGGTGGTACGAGGAGCGCTTCCTCAAGCTGCAGCGCGGGGCGTTCGCGAACCCGCAGTCGTACTTCCACCGGTTCGCCGACCTCACCGAGGAGGAGGCACGCTCGCGCGCCGCCTCCATCTGGACCCGCATCAACGAGCCGAACCTCCTGCAGAACATCCGCCCGACCCGCTCACGGGCGAAGCTCGTGCTCCGCAAGGACGCCGACCACACCGTCAGCTCGGTGCTGCTGCGCAAGCTCTGAGCCGACGTGCGTATCGGGCTTTTACGCCCCAAGCGCAGCATACTGATGTGCCACGGCTCTGGTCTTCCAGAATGGTGCCGCGTAGTCATGAGGTATGCCCACTCCTCGATCTCGTGCCGCCGAGCTCTTCGGCCGACGCGTCCGCGAAGCACGCATCGCCCTCGGCATGAGCCAGGAGGACATCGCCAACCTGGCCGACATGCACGTGACCAACTACGGCCGCGTCGAACGCGGCGAGGCCAACTCCGAGCTCCACACCATCGTCCGCATCGCCACCGCGCTCAACACGGACCCGGGCACGCTGCTCGCCGGCCTCTACGGCGACGGGATGCTGCCCGACCGCGAGCGCGCCTACTCGGTCGCCGACTTCCTCGCCGCCCGCAAGCAGCAGGAAGGGCGCTAGACCTCTCCGGTGGGAGCGGGCCGTGAGCGCGGCTCAGAGGGAAAGGCGCTCCCGCACCACATCGGCCAGCTCACCGGCGAGACGCTCGGCGGTCGGCTGGTCCGCAGCCTCCACCATGACGCGCACCAGCGGCTCGGTGCCGGAGGGACGCAGCAGCACGCGGCCACTGTCGCCCAGCGACTCCTCCACCGAGGCGACGGCGGCCTGGAGGCCCACGTCGGTGTGGACGGCGTGGTGGTCGACGCCCTTCACGTTCACCATCACCTGGGGGTAGACGGTCATCGCCTTCGCGAGCTCCGACAGCGGCTTGCGCTGGCGGGCCATCTCGCTGAGGAGGTGGAGGCCGGTGAGGATGCCGTCGCCGGTGGTGGCGAACTCGCTCATGATGACGTGACCGGACTGCTCGCCGCCGAGGGAGTAGCCGTTCTTGTTCATCTCCTCGAGCACGTAGCGGTCACCGACGGCGGTCTCGACGACACGGATGCCGGCGTCGCGCATCGCGAGCTTGAGCCCGAGGTTGCTCATCACGGTCGCGACGAGGGTGTCGTCCTTCAGCTTGCCGCGCGCCTTCATGCCGAGGGCGAGGATGGCCATGATCTGGTCGCCGTCGACGATGTTGCCGTCCGCGTCGATCGCGAGACAGCGGTCGGCGTCGCCGTCGTGCGCGATGCCGACATCCGCGCCTGCGGCGAGGACAGCCTCGGCGAG
The DNA here is from genome assembly GCA_023390155.1 of Actinomycetes bacterium. GTDB lineage: Bacteria > Actinomycetota > Actinomycetes > Actinomycetales > Microbacteriaceae > Leifsonia. The sequence goes on from JAEWDJ010000222.1 coordinate 6,706, forward strand.
CTTGTCGAGGTGCGTCGAGCCGACACCGTCGTTGATGTTCATGCCGTCCGGTGCGTCGCCGATGACGGTGACCCGGGCTCCCGCGTCGGTGAAGACCTCGGGCGAGATGCCGGCGGCCGCGCCGTGCGCGCAGTCGAGGACGACGTGGATGCCGTCGAGGCGGTGCGGGAGGCTGCCGAGCAGGTGGACGACGTAGCGGTCCTCCGCGTCGGCGAAGCGGCGGATGCGGCCGACGTCGGCGCCGGTCGGGGTCAGCTTCTCGAGATCGAGGTGCTCCTCGATCCGGTCCTCGACGACGTCGGGGAGCTTGGTGCCGCCGCGGGCGAAGATCTTGATGCCGTTGTCCGGGGCGGGGTTGTGCGAGGCGGAGACCATCACGCCGAAGTCCGCGTCGAAGTCGGCGATGAGGAAGGCGGTGGCGGGGGTCGGGATCACACCGGCGTCGTAGACGTCGATGCCGGAGCTCGCCAGGCCGGCGGCGACCGCCGAGGCCAGGAATTCGCCCGAGACGCGGGGGTCGCGGGCGACGATCGCCGTCGGGCGCTTGCCCGAGGCGCGCCGGGCCTCGGCGCTGCGGCCTCGCGTCAGGACAGCTGCAGCTGCCTGCGCGAGGCCGAGCGCGAGGTCGGCGGTGAGGCTACCGTTCGCGAGTCCACGGACTCCGTCGGTTCCGAAAAGACGAGGCATGATCGGCAGCCTAACGCGCAGCGGATTAGCGCTTGGAGAACTGCGACGCCTTGCGGGCCTTCTTGAGACCGGCCTTCTTGCGCTCGGTGACGCGGGCGTCACGGGTGAGGAAGCCGGCCTTCTTCAGGGTCGGTCGGTTGTTCTCGCGGTCGATCTCGTTGAGAGCCCGGGCGATGGCCAGGCGCAGGGCGCCGGCCTGACCCGACGGGCCGCCGCCGGTGATGCGGGCGACGACGTCGTAGGAGCCGAGCAGGTCGAGCACCTTGAACGGGTCGTTGATCAGCTGCTGGTGCAGCTTGTTCGGGAAGTAGTCGGCGAACTCACGGCCGTTGACCGTGATGGTGCCGGAGCCGGGGACCAGGCGCGCACGCGCGATGGCCTCCTTGCGGCGGCCGACGGCCCCGCCCGAAACGGAGAGGACGGCGCGCGGGGCGGCCGGGGCCTCGGTGGCCGGGGTCTCGGTCGAGTAGGACTCGACGTTCTCGGCCTGGGTCGAGTCGATGCTGTCTGCGATCTTCGCCACGGTGGTGATAATCCTTTGTCTCTGTCAGTCGTGAAGGTCTGGGATCGCCTACTGGGCGACCTGGCCGAGCGTGTACGGCTTCGGCTGCTGGGCGGCGTGCGGGTGCTCGCTTCCGGTGTAGACCTTCAGCTTGCGGAGCTGGGCGCGACCGATGGAGTTCTTCGGGAGCATGCCGCGGACGGCCTTCTCGACGGCGCGGATCGGGTTCTTCTCCAGGAGCTCGGAGTAGGTGGTGGCCTTGAGGCCGCCCGGGTAGCCCGAGTGACGGTAGGCCTTCTTCTGAGCGGCCTTCTGGCCGGTCAGGGCGACCTTGTCCGCGTTGACGATGATGACGAAGTCGCCCGAGTCGATGTGCGGGGCGAACGTCGCCTTGTGCTTGCCGCGGAGGAGGGCGGCGGTGTGGCTGGCCAGACGGCCGAGCACGACGTCGGTCGCGTCGATGACGACCCAGTCGCGCTGGATCTCGTCTGCCTTCGGGGAGTAGGTGCGCGTCACAGTAGTGGCTGCTTTCTGTATCGAACGGAGGAGTTCGTGAATCCCGCTCCGTGGGGGTTCCTGCCCGAGGGCGGGAACCGTGCCGGTGGAGGGCTCACGTTCGTGTGCCGAGCCGCAGTGAGGCGCGGACACCAAGGGTCAATACTACGCGACACGCCCGGAGGCGGTCAAACCGGTGCGCCCGGGAGGCGGGATGTCTCCGCCCTGGGGAGGAATTCAGGCCGTTTCGCCGTCTGCGGCGCGGCAGCCGCTCTAGCGTGACCGGTATGAAAGCCTTCCTCCTCCGTCACAACCTCTGGGCTGACGTCGTGGTCGCCGTGGTGTTCCTGGTCCTGTGGTCGATCGCCGAGGTCGGGCGGCATCAGCTCGTCCCCGGCATGCGCAGCGCGTTCCTGCCCTGGTGGGCCGCACTGACCGTGCTGTCGTTCTCGATCGCGGTGTGCCGCCGGTGGCCGCTGGCGGCGATGGCGGCTACCGTGCTGATGCTGGTCGGACAGCTGGTGTTCCCGCAGGCGGTTTTCGGCGAGCCTGCCCAGGCCATCTATCTCGGAATGCTGCTGGTCGTGCTCGGAGTGGCCTCTGCCGCTCGCCCGGGCATGCGGGTGCTGAGCGCGATATTCGCGCTGTTCGCAGCGGTGTCCACCGCAGGGCTCCTCGCCGCCTACGGATGGACCGGGGCCGAGCGCATCCCCCTGTTCGCCGCCGCGGTGGCGCTGTTCGCTGTCGCGTGGGGCCTGGGCGCACTGCTGCGGGTGCGGGTCGCGAAACTGCGCGGCGACCGCGAGCTCGCACGGCTCACCGGTGAACTCCGTGAGGTCACGACCGAGACGATCGTGGCCGGCGAGCGCGAGCGGATCGCGCAGGACGTGCACGACATCATGGCGCACTCCCTCTCGGTGATCCTGGCGCAGGCCGACGGCGCCCGTTCCCTCGCCGAGGCGCGGCCGGAGGAGCTGTCGCGGTCCCTCGCGACGATCGCGAGCTCGGCACGCACCTCGCTCACCGAGGTGCGGATGCTGATCGAGGGGCTGGTGTCCGATCCGTCGGGCGCCGAGGCCCCGTCGCTCGCCGACCTCGATCCCCTCGTCGAGAGGATGCGGGACGCCGGC
>JAEWDJ010000263.1 GCA_023390155.1 Actinomycetes bacterium
CGCGCAACGCCGTGCCGACTGCGCTCATGCGCGCGACGCCCGCTGCAGCGCGTACTCCTGCAGCGAGGTCACCTCGAAGCCCTCGCGGACGGCGTCCAGCGACGCGACGGCCGCGCTCAGCTCCGCGATGGTGGTGAACAGGGGCTTGTCCCCCGCGACCGCGGCGGCGCGGATCTCGTACCCGTCGGCGCGCGCGCTGCGTCCGCTCGGGGTGTTGATCACGACATCCACCTCGTTGCGGGTGATGAGGTCGACGATCGAGTCGTCCTGCGACTCGCTGTACTTGCGCACGACGCTCGCAGCGATGCCGTTGCGGTTCAGGACCTCGGCGGTCCCCTCGGTGGCGAGGATGTCGTAGCCGAGCTGCTTCAGTCGCAGCACGGGCAGCACGACGGCGCGCTTGTCGCGGTCCGAGACCGAGACGAAGACGGTCCCGGTCAGCGGCATGCCGCCGTAGGCCGCGGCCTGGCTCTTCGCGAACGCGGTCGGGAAGTCCTTGTCGATGCCCATGACCTCACCCGTCGAGCGCATCTCCGGGCCGAGCACGGAGTCGACGATCTTGCCGTCCTTGGTGCGGAAGCGCTTGAACGGCAGCACCGCCTCCTTCACGGCGACCGGCGAGTCCATCGGGATGACGGAGCCGTCGGTCTCCGGCAGCAGCCCCTCCTCGACCAGACCGGCGACGGTGTCGCCCACCATGATGCGCGAGGCGGCCTTCGCCAGCGGGATGCCGAGCGCCTTCGACACGAACGGGACCGTGCGCGACGCGCGCGGGTTGGCCTCCAGCACGTACAGCACGCCGGCGCCGATCGCGAACTGCACGTTCAGCAGGCCGCGCACCCCGATGCCCTCGGCGATCTTGAGCGTCGCCTCGCGCACGCGATCGATCTCGCGGCGGCCCAGGGTGATGGGCGGGAGGGTGCAGCTCGAGTCGCCGGAGTGCACGCCGGCCTCCTCGATGTGCTCCATGACGCCGCCGATGTAGAGCCGCTCGCCGTCGTACAGCGCGTCGACGTCGATCTCGATCGCGTCGTCGAGGAACCGGTCCACCAGCAGCGGGTGCGACGGGCCGACGATGCCCTGGCCGGCCACGCGCTCGAAGTAGTCGGCGAGGGAGGCCGTGTCGTAGACGATCTCCATGCCGCGACCGCCGAGCACGAAGCTCGGGCGCACCAGCACCGGGTAGCCGATCTGCTCGGCGGCGTGCGCCGCGCTCGGGAAGTCGACGGCGGTCCCGTTGCGCGGGGCCAGCAGGCCGGCGTTCTCGAGGATCTCCGCGAACAGGCCGCGCTCCTCGGCGAGGTCGATCGCCTCGGGCGTGGTGCCGAGGATCGGCACGCCGGCCGCCTCCAGCCCCTTGGCGAGGCCGAGGGCGGTCTGGCCGCCGAGCTGGACGACGACGCCGACCAGCTCGCCCGACTGCGACTCCGCGTGGATGACCTCCAGCACGTCCTCGAGCGTCAGGGGCTCGAAGTACAGGCGGTCGCTGGTGTCGTAGTCGGTCGAGACCGTCTCCGGGTTGCAGTTGATCATGATCGTCTCGAACCCGGCGTCGTGCAGCGCGAACGACGCGTGCACGCAGGAGTAGTCGAACTCCACGCCCTGGCCGATGCGGTTCGGGCCGGAGCCCAGGATGACGACCTTGCGCTTGTCGCTCGGCTCGACCTCGGTCTCCAGGTCGTAGCTGGAGTAGTGGTACGGGGTCAGGGCCGGGAACTCGCCGGCGCAGGTGTCGACGGTCTTGTAGACCGGCCGGACACCGAGGATGTGCCGCACCTCGCGCACGTCCGCCTCGCCGAAGCCGCGCAGCTCGCCGATCTGGGCGTCGGAGAAGCCGTGGTCCTTCGCGTAGCGCAGAGTGTCGGTGTCGAGGGTCTGCGCGTCGCGGATCTGCTCGGCGACCTCGTTGATCAGCACGATCTGGTCGATGAACCACGGGTCGATCGCGGTCGACTCGAAGACCTGCTCGGGCGTCGCGCCCAGGCGGAGCGCCTGCTGCACGTCGACGATGCGGCCGTCGGTGGGCGTGCGGATCGACTCCAGCAGCTCCTCCACCGTGCGGGTCTGCGGCCCCCAGTGGAACGACGAGCCGCGCTTCTCGAGCGAGCGGAGCGCCTTCTGCAGCGCCGACGAGAAGCTGCGGCCGATGGCCATCGCCTCGCCGACCGACTTCATGGTCGTCGTGAGCGTCGGGTCCGCGGCCGGGAACTTCTCGAACGCGAACCGCGGCACCTTCACGACGATGTAGTCGAGCGTGGGCTCGAAGCTCGCCGGCGTGACGCCCGTGATGTCGTTCGGGATCTCGTCCAGGCGGTAGCCGATGGCGAGCTTCGCGGCGATCTTGGCGATCGGGAAGCCGGTCGCCTTCGACGCCAGCGCGGACGAGCGGGAGACGCGCGGGTTCATCTCGATGACGATGATGCGGCCGTTCTCCGGGTTCACCGCGAACTGGATGTTGCAGCCGCCGGTGTCCACGCCGACCGCGCGGATGATGTCGATGCCGATGTCGCGCAGCTTCTGGTACTCGCGGTCGGTGAGCGTGAGCGCCGGTGCGACCGTGATCGAGTCGCCGGTGTGCACGCCGACCGGGTCGACGTTCTCGATCGAGCAGACGACCACCGTGTTGTCGGAGGTGTCGCGCATGAGCTCGAGCTCGTACTCCTTCCAGCCGAGGATGGACTCCTCGAGGAGCACCTCGCTGGTGGGGCTCTGGTGGATGCCGTCGCCGACGATCCGGCGCAGCTC
>JAEWDJ010000275.1 GCA_023390155.1 Actinomycetes bacterium
CCGGATGTCCGGAGTTGAGGGCTCGCGCCCGGCGTGTCGCGGTGACGCTCCGGAGTTCCTGACGCGCGGCGCTACTCGCTGATGTGGGCGAACAGGAACCAGCGGTCCTTGTCGAGCCCGCGCGCGATCTCGATCGCCACGTCCTGGCTGGTCTGGTCGAGCTCGTCGAGCTCCTTGACCGCCGTGTTCACGCTGGCGAGCGCCGCGTCGATCTGGGCGATCACCTCGGCGATCGTCTGGTTCGCCGGGCGGAAGCCGGCTGTGAGCTCGGGCGTCGTGGTCTTCGCGGCCACGGTGCCCAGGCGGCCGTCGACCGGGAGGCCGAGGGCGACGATGCGCTCCGCGGCGAGGTCGGCCCACTCCTGCGCGTGGTCCACGATGGTGTCGAGCAGCTCGTGCACGCCGATGAAGTTGGCGCCGCGCACGTGCCAGTGCGCCTGCTTCCCGTTGACGACGAGCGCGGTGAGGTCGATGACCACCGGGCTCAGGAACTGGGCGACCCCGGCAGCGACGTCCGGGTTGGAAACACTCTGGCTTGCGGCGATGTCCGTCATGATGTGGCGTCCTTTCTCGTGCCTGGTTCAACGCTACTCAGCGCCCGGAATTCCGCAACGAAGCTGAGGCTCCGCTAACTAAGCTGAGCCTCGCCTGGGCGGCGGCCGAACGTGCGGCGGGGGATAACCCCCGGACGTTTCGGGAGGCTCGCGGGATGGGGTGGTCGGGCCCGTTCCGGGAGGCTGAAAGCATCCTCACCGACTGGAGAAGCACCATGACCACCGCCTCGTCCGCCATGCTGGATCCCGTGACCGACCGCACCGCCCCGCCTCCCGGACGCGCGAGCTACGGCGCCCTGTGGCGGGGCGTCCCGCGCGAGCTCGGCTTCCTGCTCCTGACCATGCCGATCGCGATCATCGGCTTCTCCGTGCTGCAGACCCTGTTCTGGCTCGGCATCGGCACCCTCGTCATCTACGTCGGGCTGTTCGTCCTGATCGGCGTCTTCTACACCGCCCGCGGCTTCGGTGCGGTGGAGGTGGAGCGGCTGAAGTGGGCGGGCCGGCCCGAGATCCAGCGGCCGACGTGGGAGCCGGCGGACAGACCGCGCACGTTCTGGCGGGCCGCCTTCGGGCCGTTCGTCAACGGCCACTACTGGCTGTACCTGTTGCACGGCATGATCATCAACCCGATCGTCAGCATCGTCTCCTGGACCCTCACGATCGTGTGGGCCTCCCTCGCGCTCGGCGGGCTCACGGACTGGATCTGGGACGCGTTCATCCCGCGCGACGGCCAGAACATCTTCCTCTCGCGGGTGATCGTCGACTGGGCATCGGGCACGGCCTCGACCTTCGACCCCGTCGTGGGCGACCGCATCCTGTACTTCATCATCGGCGTCGCGTTCGCGGCGACGCTCCCGTTCGTCACCCGCGGACTCACCCTGATGCACGACGCCATCGCGCGCGGTCTGCTCGGGGCGTGGCGGTCGGAGGAGCTGCGCCGCGAGGTCGCCGACCTGTCCGCCTCCCGTGGCGCCGCCGTCGCCGCCGAGGACCAGGCTCTGCGCCGGCTGGAGCGCGACTTGCACGACGGCCCGCAGCAGCGTCTGATCCGGCTGCAGATGGACATCGCCGCCGCCGAGCGCAAGCTCGCGGACGACCCGGACGCCGCCGCCCGTCTCCTCGCCGAGGCGCGGCAGCAGGCCGGCGACACGCTCGAGGAGCTGCGTGCCCTGTCCCGTGGCTTCGCGCCTCCACTGCTCCAGGACCGCGGCCTCGCCACGGCCGCCGAGTCGCTGGCCGCCCGCAGCACGGTCCCGATGCGCGTGGAGTCCTCCCTCGCGCCGGGGGAGCGGTTCAGCCCCGAGACGGAGCGCAACGCCTACTACGTACTGGCCGAACTCGCCGCCAACGTCGCCAAGCACTCGGGGGCGACGGAGGCGCGGCTCTTCCTCGACCGCACGGCCGACCCGTCCGGTGCCTCGTGGCTGAGCGTCTGGGTCACCGACAACGGCGCCGGGGGAGCCGCCCTCGTCCCCGGCCACGGCCTGAGCGGCCTCGGCGAGCGGGTGCGCGGCCTGCGCGGCGATTTCGTGGTCGACAGCCCGGCGGGCGGTCCGTCGCGGATCGGCGCGCGGATCCCGCTCTAGAGTTCGGCGGCTCGCGGGACGAGAATGTCCGCGACAGTCCACCACCGAGACGGGAGTGCACCGTGGCCGGATTCGACGACATCACCAAGAAGGCGCAGGAGTTCCTGGGCAGCGACACCGTGAAGGACGCACTGAAGTCCGAGCAGGCCGAAGACGTCAGCGACAAGCTGCTCGACGGCGTCGCGGACGCGGCCAACAAGGTCACCGGCGGCAAGTTCGAGGGCCAGATCGACGGCGCCCGCGACGCGGCCGACAAGGCGGTCGGCAACGAATAGCGTCGCCGCGTGATGCGAGACGCCGGCGCGGGAGGGGTCCCGGCCGGCGTCGCGCGTCAGGGCCCGCCGGTCGGCCGGAGCGGCTGGTACGAGCGGAACGCGCGCCGGTACTGCCGGTAGCCGAGCACCATCGAGGCGGCGATCACGACGATCGCGACGACGATCCCGATCGTCAGCGCCACTCCAGACGGCGCCGCCAGTGCCCATGCCGTGCTTCCGCACAGCAGGCCGACGACCGTCGCCTCCACCACGGTGATGATCATCATCGAGCTGCCGAGCACCGGACTGATGCCACGACGGTAGAACACGTGGTAGGTCGTCTCGGCGCCCACCTGGTCATCGTGCGCCGAGGTGAGGAGGTACGGCGCGACCCCCGGGTCGAGGTCGAGGTATGCGGCCCGGAGGCGGTTCATCGCGATGACGTACATCAGGTCTTCGCCCGCCGTGTTGAAGGCCCGCAGCTGGGTGATCAGCCCGAGCAGGGCGAGCAGGAACAGCACGGCGAGCGCTGCAGCCCCGAACCAGCCGTGGAATCCACTCGCCTGGCCGAGGAACCCGAGCGTCACCAGCCCCGCCGACACGAGCGTGAGGAAGATCGCGATCCGCGTCAGCACCTCGCTCTGCGTGGTCGAGCGGGAGGCGAGCAGGCTCCAGTGCTCCGTCGCCAGCAGCTGCGCCCGGAGCGCCCGCTGCGCGTCGGTGAGCGGCGCGTCCTCCTCCGCCGTCATGGCGTCATTGTGGACCTCAGCGCTGCAGGAAGGCCAGGACCGCCAGCACCCGCCGGTGGTCGTCGCCGGAGTCCTCCAGGCCGAGCTTCTGGAAGATCGCCGTCACGTTCTTCTCCACCGCGCCCACCCCGATCACGAGCTGCGCGGCGATCGCCGAGTTCGTGCGCCCCTCCGCCATGAGCCCGAGCACCTCCCGCTCGCGCGGCGTCAGCGTCGCCAGCGGATCGGTGCGCCGCGTCAGCAGCTCCCGCACGACCTCCGGATCGAGCACGGTGCCGCCTTGCGCCACCCGCGTCACCGCATCCTTCAGCTCGTCGAGCGACGCGATGCGGTCCTTCAGCAGGTAGCCCGTCCCGCCCTGCCCGCTCGCCAGCAGCTCCTGCGCGTACGTCCCCTCCACATAC